>JALVEY010000096.1 GCA_027030485.1 Persephonella sp. | reverse complement strand
CTCTCCAAAAAAATCTTTCTAATAATGTTCCGCTCCCAGCTCCCTTATTCATCTTGCCAAGTAGCCTTTATCCCATACGCTTATAGCGTACTTCCTATAAAACAGATAATCAGTTTATTACCTAATTTCTCTTTTGTCAACCTTTTTGTTTGTCAGGTATCCATTTGAGGAATAACAATATATTCCATAGGAAAAATAATGTCAAGATCTTTTTTGAAAGATAGAGTAAATAGCAGGAACAACAAGAAGTGTAAGTAGTGCAGACGATATTATTCCTCCTATCATAGGTGCAGCTATCCTCTGCATAACCTCAGATCCTACACCTGATATGTACATAAGAGGAATAAGTCCTGCAAGAATTGTTATAACAGTCATCATTTTTGGTCTTACCCTTAATACGGCTCCTTCATAAACAGCCTGTAAAAAGTCTTTAGTTGTCAGTTCTCCTATCTCCTTTTTCTTTCTTTTTACAGCCTCTTCAAGGTAAACAACCATAACAATTGCTGTTTCTGCTGCAACACCAAGAAGAGCCAGAAAACCTACCACAACCGCTATACTCATGTTAAAGTTCAGGTAGTCAAGGTATAAAAGCCCCCCTATCATCGCAAATGGAAGGGACAGCATTACGATAACCGTATTAATTAGATTTTTGAATGTTATATAGACAAGCAGAAATATAATAAGAATAGTCATAGGAATAATAAACTTCAGTCTCTCTTTGGCATGCTGAAGATACTGGCTTTGTCCCGCCCATTCTATGTAGTATCCTTCAGGAAGTTTTAGCCCTGAGAGAGCTTTTCTTGCAGATTTTAGATACTCATCTGGAGTGACATTCTGATGTGGGGTTATATAAACAAAAAGAACTTTCATTCCTTTTTCTGACTTTATTACAGAAGGGGCTTCTGTGTAGTAAATATCGGCAACAGCTTTTAAGGGGATTTCTCTTTTTCCTAAAACAGGTATGTAAAGATTTTTCAGCTGATCTATACTATTTCTGTAATCGTAAGGATACCTTATCAGTAATGGGTATCTTTCAAGCCCGTCGTAAAAGGTGGACACCGGCATTCCTCCAATCGCTGTCTGAATAAAGCTTTCTATCTCTTCTATGGTAAGGTTGTATCTTGACAGCTTTTTTCTGTCTATATCAATGTTTATGTAGTACCCGTTTGATATTCTGTCTGCAAAAACAGACATGGTCTGGGGTATTTCTTTTAGCCTTTTTTCTATCTCTGAACCTATTTCCTGGAGCCGGGCTATGTCGTCCCCGTATATTTTTATTCCCAGAGGAGTTCTTATCCCTGTCAGAAGCATATCTATTCTTCCTCTTATAGGGTAAGTCCAGCTGTTTGTAAGCCCGGGTATCTGAAGAGCCTGATCCATTTCAAGCATCAGCTTCTGGTAGGTCATTCCTTCTCTCCAGTACTCTTTTGGTTTGAAGGTAATAATCGTCTCAATCATTGATAAAGGTGCAGGATCTGTAGCTGTTTCTGCCCTTCCTGCCTTTCCAAAAACTGTATCAACCTCAGGAAAAGATGCGATTATTCTGTCTGTTAATTGCGTAATATCCTTTGCAAGAGCAGATGAGATCCCCGGTGGTGTAACAGGCATGTACATAAAAGTCTGCTCATTCATCATCGGCATAAATTCCCAGGGAATTTTTTTATACAGGGGATATATGGAGGCTATGGCTAAAATTGAGAGAATTAAAACAAGGTATCTAAGCTTTAATGTTATTTTTATAAGAGGTGAGTAAGTTTTTATCAATATCCAGCTTAGCGGGTTTTTGTTTTCCGGCAGTATTTTTCCTTTTATTAAATAAACCATCAATATAGGAACAAGAGTAACAGCAAGAACAGAAGCTGAAAGCATTGTAAATGTTTTTGTGTATGCAAGGGGTTTGAATAACAGACCCTCCTGACCTGAAAGTGCGAAAACAGGAAGAAAAGATACTACAATAATCAGCAGTGCAAAAAATACAGGTTTGCCCACCTGTTTTGAGGCTTTTAAAATCGCTTCTATCCTTTCTTTTTCTGTTATCTCTCCCTTTTCTTTTTTTATTCTTTCTATATGTTTGTGGGCATTCTCAACCATTATTATAGCCCCGTCCACAAGTGCCCCGATAGCTATGGCTATTCCGCCCAATGACATTATGTTTGATGTGATGCCTAACGCTTTCATAAACAAAAATCCGGACAGAACAGCAAGTGGAAGGGTTATTATAATAACCAGCGAACTTCTTATATGGAGTAAAAAAATTGTTATTACTATGAGTACTATTAAACTCTCCTCAATAAGAGCTCTTTTTAGCGTGTCTATAGCTTTTTCTATAAGCTGTGATCTGTCGTAAGTTGTTATTATTTTAATGTCTTCCGGAAGATTTTCTTTAAGCTGGCTAATTTTTTCTTTAACCTTCTGGATTACCTGATAAGCATTTTCCCCAAACCTCATCACAACTATTCCACCTACAACTTCCCCAAGCCCGTTCAGATCAGCAACACCCCTTCTTCCCATCGGAACAAGCTCAACTGAGGCTAAAT
>JALVEY010000095.1 GCA_027030485.1 Persephonella sp. | reverse complement strand
GTTTTATGTTCAGACAAGACAGGAACATTAACTAAAAATCAGATGACCGTATCAGTCCCGTTTACAGTAGATGGGTATAAATCAGAAGATCTTATGTTTTACGCAGCATTAGCCTCAAAAGAAGAAAACAAAGATCCCATAGAAATTCCTATATTTGACTGGCTTAAAAAACACAATCTGTACGAAAAGGTCAAACAATGCTCCCAGAAAAAGTTCACCCCTTTTGATCCTGTGAGAAAAAGAACAGAAGCACTGGTAGAATGCAGTGGAGAAAAAATAATAGTCACAAAAGGTGCACCTCAAGTAATTATTGAGCTGTGTAATCCTTCGGAATTTGACAAAAATGTTGCTTACCAGAGAGTTGAAGAGTTCGCAGAAAATGGGTTCAGAACACTTGGGGTTGCTTTCAAAAAGCCTGAAGAAGAGGAATTTCACTTTGTAGGTCTTATCCCTCTGTTTGATCCACCAAGGGAAGATTCTAAACCTGCTATTGAGGAGGCAAAAAAATACGGTGTAGAAGTAAAAATGATAACCGGAGATAACATTGCTGTAGCAAAATATATCGCTAAACTCTTAGGTATTGGAGATAAAATCTACAGTGCAAAAGAGTTAAGAGGAGAAACTTACGAAGAATATGTGATTTTAGCCCAGATAATAACAAAAGCATTACTTCAGGTTGAGGAAGGACTTTCTCCTGAAGAAGCCGAAAATAAAGCCAAGAAAATAGCAAAACTTGTTGAAAAGGAACTTGAAGGGGCAAAACTTCCTTCAGGAACAGTAAAAAGGCATGAATCCGAGATTATAAGAATAATTGAAGAGGCTAATGGTTTTGCAGAAGTGTTTCCTGAGGATAAATACTTTATAGTTGATAAACTCCAAAAGGCTGATCATATTGTCGGTATGACAGGAGATGGTGTTAATGATGCACCTGCCCTCAGAAAAGCTGATTGTGGCATCGCTGTTTCTAATGCAACAGATGCTGCAAGAGCAGCTGCAGCCCTTGTTCTTTTAGCACCGGGACTTATGGTTATCGTAAGAGCTATAGAGATTGCCCGTGAGATATTCGGCAGGATGGAAGCTTATACAATATACAGGATAGCAGAAACTATCCGTGTTGTTTTCTTTATGGCGCTATCAATTATGATTTTTCAGTTTTATCCTATAACAGCTTTGATGATAATTATTCTGGCACTTTTGAATGATATACCTATTCTTTCTATTGCCTACGATAACTCTAAAATTTCACCAAAACCTGTACGGTGGGATATGTATGAAATAAACATTATGGCTTTCTGGCTTGGTGTTGCGGGAGTTATATCCTCATTTACATTATTTTTCCTACTTGTTGAATACTGGAAACTTCCTGAAGATCTCATTCAATCAATCATATTCACTAAACTTGTTGTTGCAGGTCATGGAACCATCTACAACACCCGTGTAAAAGACTGGTTCTGGAAAAAACCATGGCCTTCTCCAATACTATATGTGGCAACATTTGGAACAAGAATTCTTGGAACAATAATAGCTGTTTACGGTGGATGGGGGCTGTTCACCCCTGTTGGTTGGGAATGGGCAATTTTTATATGGGGATACGCTATAGCATGGTTTTTATTTAATGATGTAGTAAAGATGGCTATCCTAAAAATGTATTGGGAAAAGAAATTCTTCTTTGCACCAGGTCATTTCACCTGGCTGAAAAAAGAGATGGGTGAAAAAGTTCACACAAAGTAAAAAAGCTTATAAGTAGGGTAAAAAATTATGAGAAAGATCGGATTTTGGGAAGCTTACTCCATTGGTATTGGAGGTATGATAGGCGGCGGTATTTTTGCAGTTTTAGGATTAACAATCCTTTTAGCAAAGGGGGCTGCCCCAGTGGCTTTTATTTTTGCAGGTTTAATAGCACTTTTAACTTCATACTCTTATGCAAAACTGTCAGTCAGATACCCTTCGGAAGGAGGAACAGTTGAGTACCTTGTCAGAGGTTTTGGAAATAATATTTTCACTGGGTACATGAACACCCTTCTACTTGCCAGTTATGTTATAATGCTGTCCCTCTACTCTTATGCCTTTGGCAGTTATGCATCTGCACTATTTTTGGGACATGAGATAGAACTGGCAAAAAAGTTTTTCATATTGGTTGTTATAGGATTTTTTACTGTTTTGAATTTTTTAGGAGCTTATGTTAGTGGCAAAGCAGAAGATGTTATGGTTTTTATAAAAGTGGGAATTCTTCTTTTTTTCTCCGTTTTAGGTTTTTTTACAGGAGATTTTTCAAGATTATCCCCTGATCAGTGGGAAAATCTCATTAAAATTATGACAGGTGGTCTGATTATATTCCTTGCCTACGAAGGTTTTGAGCTCATTGCGAACACAGCAAGAGATGTTGAAGATCCGGAAAGAACCCTCCCAAAAGCTTTTTATACAGCTGTTGCAACTGTTATTTTTATATATGTTTTGGTTTCAGCTGTTGCGGTTGCTAACCTTACCTATGAAGACGTCCAAAAATACCAGGATTATGCACTTGCTGTTGCTGCAAAGCCGTTTTTGGGAGAGGCAGGCTTTGTTCTTATAGGCATTGCTGCCCTTTTATCTACCGCATCCGCAATTAATGCAACCCTTTATGGAAGTGCGAGGGTAAGCTATCTGGTTGCAAAATTTGGAGCTTTACCTAAAAATCTGACGAAGAATATCTGGAAGAACGGCACAGAAGGTCTTGTTATACTTGCCCTATTAACTGTAGTATTTGCAACAACATTTAATCTTGAGAATATATCTGTTGCAGGTAGTCTGGGATTTTTGATTATATTTGCAGGTGTAAATCTTGCCAATGTAAAACTTGCATATTATACAGACTCAAACAGATTAATCTCTCTTTTTGCATTCATACTGTGCGTAATATCTATAATTGTACTTATTGGATATAACCTAAAAACAAAACCAAACGCTCTTGGATCATCACTGGTCATTCTCGTGCTTACATTTTTGTTTGAAGTTTCATACAGATTTTTTACAAAAATAAAAATACAGGAATATATAGACTGGAGGCTGAGGGAAGGGGAACAGATAGTTCAAAATTATGAAAAGCTCATTCCGGACATAAACAGCAAAATAAAAGAAAGATTTAAAGATGCAGAAATTTATCTTACCGGTAAATTAGCAGAAAAAGGAAAAGATAAAGCAGGTCATATAAACCTGATTGTTATTACAGATAGAAAACCGGAAAATGAACAGCAGGAAGAAGAAAATCTAAAAAGGAAATTGAACCTAAAATTACATCATCCTTTACATCTAAAATTTTTCAGAAAAATAGAAAAAGAAAAAATACCAAAAACGGCAAAAAAATTAGGCTAAAGATTTGAATTTGAAAAAATCCTCTATAAAGATAAAAGCAGTTTAGAGTAGTTCTTGGTCAGCTTTCCAATAAACACTCTCTTAAGTTTTGTTTAGCGTTATTTCAAAGAACATTTCTCATTTTATAACCGTTTTAATTTTTCTTCTAAATTCTTAGGAATTGTAATTTTTAAGCCATCTTTTTGTTTTTCATAATAAACAATATCCACCTCAATTTCTTCCGGTAACATCTGTTTTTGTTTATATGTGATAGGTTTTAAACTTATTGGTATATTCCCAATATATCCATCAATACCTTTACTTTCTTCCTCAGGTGTTGCAAACCTGTAGTCTGTACCAAATTTATCAGCGATTTTTCTCAGTATTGCCTCTTGAAATCTTAATCCAATAAATGTTTTAACTATCACCAGATCTCTGACCCATTGACGGATCATATCCTCATCAATCTGGTTAATCACTTCTCTGAAGTTATCAATCATTCCAAGAATTTTTTGTGTTGCAGTATCAATCGCTTCAGGGTGTTTTTTTAAATACCATTCCTCCCATTCCTGTAGCGTTTTTCCTGTAAACTCTTTTATTAGCTCACTCATCTGACCTACAACTCTTGGTCTTGTTGCCTGAGCATTTTGATTTGCCAGATTTATAATCTGCGTCGCATACTTCGGAAATTCTGGCGTTTCTAACTCCATTAATTTTCTTATTTCATCAAGTTTTATTTTAAATTCCATAGATCTCCCCATTAAACAACTTTCGCATGCTTATCCACTTTAATAAACCTACTTTTTAAGTCAAAATCAGAGTCCATATCCACAGTGGCAAGCCCACTTTTTAGTAAATACGTATTTATAAATATTTTGTTTTTGAGATAAACATATGCTTCTACAAAATCTTTATCTGGTACATAACCTTTATCAAACTTAAGATATACACCTTTTTTTAATACATACTGTTTTAGATATGAGATAGCCTTATCCAGATCTGTTATAACTATTCCTTTTAGTTTCACGATAAGCCCTGTATCCAACTTTAATTTTCCGTCTTCTAATATATCAATCACTTTATATATATTGTCCTTTCCAAATCTCAGCTTTTTTGGTTCTATAACAGGTTTTGTGTCTTTTATTCTTGGTGTATATTCCACATCTTCTGGGATAGCTGGATTATCTCTTTTAATGATTTCTATTTTTTTATCTATCATATCCAATCTATTTGTTGCCATTTTTTGATTTATAATCTTTAAAAACTCCTCGTTTATCTCGTATCCTATTGCATTTCTTCCTAACTCTAAAGCTACTTTAGAAGTGGTTCCACTACCAAGAAAAGGATCAAGGACTGTTTCCCCAACAAAGCTAAACATCTTTATTATTCTTCTTGGCAGTTCTTCTGGAAACATTGCTTGATGATCGATTTGTCTTACACCTGCAAAATACCAGTGTCCAGAAAAATACTCCTTCCATTCTTCTTTAGAAAGTTTTGATTTTTCTTTGATTTTTTTGTCTATTTTTTTACTTTTGCCCGGCTTTTTGAATATCAGAATATGTTCATAATCTATTTCAACCATTCCGTTAGGAGGATAAGGGTATGAACCCATTACATTTGCCCCACCTGTAGTATTCATAGTAGTTTTTTTCTGCCAGATGATTGATCCCATATAATCAAATCCAATATCTTCACACTGTGCAATTATTTCTGCATGCAGAGGTATGATTTTATACCTTCCATAAACTACAGACCTTGCAAACTGGTCTCCTACATTAACAACCAGTCTCCTTCCAGGTTCCAATACTCTATATGACTCTTTCCATACTCTATATAAATCCTTCAAATATTCATGCAATGTCTGACCATATCCAATCTGGTTTTTATCTCCATAATCTTTAATAGACCAGTATGGGGGAGAGGTTATTATAAGTTGAACTGAATTATCCTCAATTTCAAACATTCTGCGGCTATCACCTATTATTATTTTTGCCCAGTTTTCCATCTTTTTCTCCGCTAATTTATGGCTATTAATTATACTCTTGTAATTGTTTCCTTGAAATTTAAATTTAACAAATCCTCGGCAATAACTCCCCTGCTGGAGGTTCAAATATTCTTTTTGAGCCATACGGGGATTTTAGTATTACCTTTCCTGTGTATTCTGAAACTGCTTTTCCTATTATCTGTGCATTTTTGCCTAAAGGATTGCTTTTAAGGATCTCTAAAGCTTTATCTTCCTCTTCTTTTGGGACGGCAAGGATCAGTTTCCCCTCATTTGCAAGTGATAAAGGATCAAGACCAAGAAACTCACACATTCCCTGAACTTCTTCCTTAACAGGAATTTTTTCTTCATCTATCTCTATTCCAATATCTGACTGCTCTGCCCACTCATTCAAAACAGCTGACAGTCCTCCCCTTGTTGGATCTCTCATTGCTTTTATTGTTAAACCTCCATTTATCAGATCCTCAATTAGAGGCCATAAAGATGCACAGTCTGAGGATATATCACCTTCCATATCTATGCCTTCCCTCTGTGCCATTATGCAGGCTCCATGATCTCCTACCGTTCCTGAAACAATAATACTGTCCCCCTCCTGAATGTTGTGCGCAGATATTCCGGGATAAATCACCTCTCCTATGCCTGTTGTGTTTATGAAAATTTTATCGGCTGATCCTCTCGGAACAACCTTTGTATCTCCTGTAACTATCTTTACACCTGTTTTTTTCATCTCTTCTGACATGGATTTTACTATTCTTTCAAGATCATCAAACAAAAATCCCTCTTCTATAATAAATGAACAGCTCATATAAAGAGGTTTTGCCCCCATCACAGCAAGGTCATTAACCGTTCCGGCGATAGACAGCTTTCCAATATCTCCACCTCTAAAAAAAATAGGCGATACGGTAAAGCTGTCTGTAGTAAAGGCAAGTTTTGAGTTTATGCTTAGAACCGCTGCATCTTCCATTTTTTCTAAGATAGGGTTTGAAAAATATTTAAAAAACAGATCTTTGATCAGTTTTTGTGTTTCTTCTCCACCACCACCGTGGGATAAAAGGATATGTTTCATAGGTTATACCTCTTTATTTTGGTTTTTAATTTATCTTTTAAATGGATTTATTATTACCGTTTTATTTTCAATTATTTGATTGTGCTGCATATCCTCGCTATATAAAACTTCACATCTGTTTTCTAATGCTGTTGAAACAATTAAAGAGTCGTAATAACTGTATTTATATTTATGTTTAATAAAGTGTGCTTTTTTTATGGTTTCTATATTAACTTGAGTTATATTTACCATAGTTAAGACTTCATCTACAACATTTAAAGCATCCCTATATCCTAAATTGAATTTCTTATATAAAATGTTAGATAATTCGTTAATTACCTGAGTAGATATTAAGCAATTTTCTTCCAGCAATATTTTATTTGAAACTGCTCTTTTATCCGGTTCATCTTCTGAAAAAGTGTAAATTAAAATATTGGTGTCTAAAAAAACATATCTCATTTATCTGCTCTCAGCTTCATCCCTATTAAATTTAAAATTTTTGGTTTTTATCTTTAATGAAAACAAGAAACCTTTTTCTTTTTTTTCTAATTCTTCTTTAAGTTTTTTTAATCCTTCTTTTGTATTTTTAGCCCTTATTTTCAGGTTTATATTTTCTTCAACCTCTATTATTATTTTTCCCATGATTTGGTCTCCTAATTCGGTAATTTTTTTAGTTTTTCTGACCAGCTCAATAAATATAATATACATACACATTATATTAAACCAATTCTAACTTTCCATATCTGTAATAGGCAGCGCAGGCTCCTTCTGAAGAAACCATACATGATCCAAGAGGGTGCTGGGGAGTGCATGCTTTTCCAAACACTCTGCAGTCGTAAGGTTTTGCGATCCCTTTAAGTATATCTCCGCATATACACAGCTTGTGGTCGTCAATAGGCTGGTCAGGCAGTATATCTCCAAAAACTTTTTCTGCATCAAGGTAGGAGTATTCATCTTTCAGCCTCAAAGCCGAGTATGGAATATCACCTATCCCCCTCCATCTGAAACTTTCTCTCGGCTCTAAATACCTGTTTATCATCTCCTGAGCTTTAATGTTTCCTTCCCAGCTAACAGCCCTTTTATACTGGATTTCCACCTCTCTCCTGTTTTCCTTAAACTGCCTGATTATCCACAGAACACTCTCCATAATGTCAACAGGCTCAAAACCGGCAACCACAACAGGTGTTTTGTAAAGATCAACAATCTGTTTGTAAATCTTTGCCCCTGTTATAACGGAAACATGGGCAGGACCAATAAAAGCATCTATTTTTGCTTCTCCTGAATCCATTATGGCTTTTACGGGCGGTGGAACAAGCACATGGTTTATGTGGAAGTAAATATTTTTGATTTTTTCCTTTATTACTTTTTCAATAAGTGCAGCAGTCATAGGGGTTGTGGTCTCAAACCCAATCGCAAAATATATAACATTTTTGTCCGGATTTTCTCTGGCTATTTTTAAAATATCAAATGGGGCATAAAGCATCTTAACATTTTTTCCTTTTGCCCTTTCTTTCTGGAGTGAGCTTTTTGATCCGGGAACCCTTATCATATCTCCAAGGGTAGCCAGTATGTTGTTTTCGTCCTGAACAAGGGCTACGGCGTGGTCTATTCTCTCTTTCGGCATTATACATACAGGACAGCCGGGACCGTGGACGAAATTTATCTGGGGAGGCAGGATCTGGTTTAGACCGTATTTCATTATTGTGTGGGTATGCCCTCCACAGATTTCCATTATGTTTAGAGGTCTGTCTGCTTCTTTTTTTATAACTTCAGCCAAAGCCTTTATTTTTATTGGATCCCTGAAATCTTTCAGGTAGTCTATCTGTAACACAGCTTTACCTCACTTAAAAAGTTCATTGATTAACTTCTTTTTATCTATTTTCAAATAAGATGAAATTTCCACCAAAATTGCGTTCAATGTTCCTACTTTTAGTGGGTTATGTTCAGGGATTGTTATGTGATGTTCATAACCCATATAATTAGAACTCAACCTTATATGACTTCCTGTCTGTCGTGTAATTGTGTAGCCATATTTTTTCAATTTTTTGGATAAATCTTTTCCATTAATATCCCGTGGAATTTTAGACATTCGGAAGAACCTCTTCTTTTACAATATGAAGTCTTATTAACTTGGGTTTTTTATCATCTTCAAAATGGCAGTTTACCGCATCTTTTACGTTTTTTTTCAGCTCTTCTAAGGTATCCCCCTGAGTGATAATACTTTCTCCTAAAGCTTTTGCTATATATCCACCTTCAATATCTTCTTCAACCAAAAAAATTATCTCATTCATAGTGAAACTCCTCATCAATAATTTTTATTCTCCAAATATTTCCCCTTTTTCTTCCTTTTCCAGCTCCTGAATTATCTCTTCGTAGATCTTTATACTTTCAACCGCTTCCTTTTCATTCATTTTTGTCATCGCATACCCAACATGTATAAGAACATAATCCCCTATGTCCACAGGCTCATTCATAAGATCAAGGGAAACCTTTCTTTTCACTCCCATTGTGTCAACTATCGCATAGTTATCAGGCAGTATCTCAACTATTTTTGAAGGTATAGAAAGGCACATATCTTCCTCCTAAACAAAAATTCCGCCAAAAGCTACATTTACCCTGTCTACTGGCAGTTTTCTGTTTATATATAATTTATAGTTTTTTGAAAAATAATTAATCAGTTTTCCTGAGATCAAAGGGCTTATAAGAAGATCACCTGCAAGGGCAACATTATCAATCTTCAGTTTTGATAAAACTGTTGATGTCTCATTTATTATCCAGTCAGAAATTCCCTCAAATACAGAAAAAGCTGTCATATCATTTTCTGCCCCGGCTATTTTGTAAGACAGAACACTCTGAACAAGCTTTACCCAATCAAGGAAAAACTCCCCATCTTCCTCAACAAGGATACAGTCAACCTTCAGGCCTCTCTTTCCCCTGTATTCAACAGCCTTGTCCTGAAGGTAAAGAAAAGGCTCTTCATAAAAATGAACATCTCTGTGTGGAAATATTCCGGTTAAGATAGAAACAGCATTAAGCACAGCTGTAAGGTTTGAAGATGATATGTAATCCCCTTCAGGATTTTCAACCGGAAACTTTTCACAGATCTCAGGAAAACTCCTGCAGAAGTTTCTTATCAGTTTGTCCCCCTCTGGTGAAGATGTTTTTATGCTGTTGAGTATAAAATTGACGGTTTTTGAAAAATCATTATAAATCCTGACAGGCTTTATCCTGATTAGAGGGGTT
>JALVEY010000094.1 GCA_027030485.1 Persephonella sp. | reverse complement strand
AGAATTTTGATTGCCGAAGCAAGAAATATGATTATAAGGATTGCAAGAACTATAATAGACGGAGCCATACCGGACCCTCCCAAAATTTTAAGTATTGAAAAGATAAACTTATCCCCAAAAATACTCAACAGTACAAAAGCACCAAAGATAATAAAAATAAGTATCTCTCTCATTGTTCCCTACTTACAGTCTGATCAATCCAGTCAAGGTATTCTTTAGAACCTTTTACTATCGGTATGCCTATAATCTCAGGAACTGTATAAGGGTGGTTATTTTTAATGAAGGTTTCTAATTCTTCGAACAACTCTTCAGATGTTTTTATTATCATGAGGTATTCAGTATCTTTTTCGATATTACCCTGCCAGAAATATACAGAATTAATCTCGGTTGTGATGTTCACACAAGCAGCTAATTTTCTTTCAATTAGCTCTTCAGCTATTCTTTGAGTAGTTTCCCTATCAGGGCATGTAACGAATACTACAACATACCCCATTTAAACCTCCTGAACTAATTTTTCAATGGATTCAAGCTCTTTGTATATTTTATTTACAAGAATATCCACATCTTTAAATTCTTTTCCCATCTCTTTGTTTTTCTCCATTACTTCAAACAATGGAACATGGAGGCTGTCAAGAACATCCCTTGTGGACTCAACTAATTTATTCACCTCTGTGAATATAATTGAAAAGCTTGTTTCCGTATGATGGGCAGATTCTACCATACCGTTTAGATATAAAAATTCAAGTCTTTTTATCAATATTTTTAACTTTTTCATATGGTCATCTATTTCTCTCAGATGCTTCTGCATAATTTCTGAGTTTTCCGTTATTTCTTTGGCATCTGTAAGTAAAAGGTGAAGAAGGTCTCTAATATTTTCTTCTATCTCCTCCATTTCACCCTGTGAACGTTGTTGCTCTACATTTTTTAAAACTTCTCTGAGGAATTTGGTTATCATAATTATTTGCAATTTAGATATGTTTATCAAAATAACAATGTTATCCATTTTTTCCATTATCATTTCTGTAAGTTTTCTCATTTCTTCTATAATTTTGTTTCCCATCTCAGAATTTTTTCTCATCTCTGCAGAAAGTACAGAAAAAGACGCTCCTTTGCTACCCAGCTTGAATGACTCAACGGATGAATTTAAGGATATAAGTCTGATGTAATCTGTAAGGCTAAATATTCTGTCTGATTTTTCGTGAAGTATTTTGGCAAATTCCTCAAAAGCGTTTATTTTTTTATAAATACTATCGTAGATCTGATCAAGTTTTTTTGACTCTCCAAAAACCGATTTAATTATTTGATAAAAACCTTTTTCCAGGTTGATAAATTCTGTATCATCAACTTTAAGTATATCTTTTTTTGATTCAAGTTCCTTTGATAAAATAGTTCTCATAAATTCATCGTAAGATTGATAACCTAAGTTATTTAACGAATCTATTAGGACTTTATATGAAGCATCCATACCTCCTGACTTTTCAGCCTCAAGGAGTTGTTTATAAAGCCTGTTTACAAGGTCAAGGTACTCCGTTGTAGGTTTTATTCTGATTGAGACGTACTTTTTGTTTTTTCCATTTTCATCTTTTAGGGGCATTACGGTGGCAAGAACCCAGTAGTAACTGCCGTCTTTTGCCATATTTTTTACATAGGCAACTATTGGCTTTCCTGATTTTATGTAGTCCCAAAGAAGTTTGAAAATTATCCTTGGCATATCGGGATGTCTTATTATGTTATGGGGAACTCCAATCATTTCCTCTTTAGAGTATTTGCTTGTTCTGTAAAAAACATCATTTCCAGTCAGTATTATTCCCTTCAGGTCTGTTATGGAAAAAAACATCTCATCTGGTTTAAATGGGGATTCTATGTTCTTAGGCTGAACCTTCGTTCTGTAATGCATCGGCGTCCTCCTTGTAGGTCTTTAAGCCTACAAAATCTATAAGATCTTCAATAGTTATTATCTCTGATTCTTTACTTTCTATTCCATCTATAACATTATCTATCATTTTTCTTTTTTCTTCTAACTTTTGGACTATTTTTTCCTCAACGGTGTTTTTCATAACAAAACTGTATATATTAACTTTATTTTTTTGACCTATTCTGTGAACCCTATCTTCAGCCTGCCAGATTTTTGCAGGATTCCAGTGTAGATCAAAAAATACGGCATAACTTGATTCAACAAGGGTCAGCCCTTCACCTGCCGATCCCAATGTTCCTATAAACACATATTTTTTATCGTTGTTCCTAAACTGATTAACAGCTTCTTTTTTTTCTTCAGGCTTCATACTTCCATGGTATGTGACTATGTAGTCTGGATTTATATAAAAGGACAGGTTCTTTACTATTTTCTCAACACCTGCTTTGACAAAGTTTGTAAAAACAATAATCTTTTCTCTGTCTTTTATTAGCTCAACAACCATCTCCCTTAACCTTTCCATTTTTGGGCTGTCTATTCCTTTTGTTGGGAAGTTGCATATCTGCCTCAGTTTCTGGATTGACTGGATAAGGTTTTGCTTCATGATAAATCTGAAGTTTTTATCCCCCCTGAATCTGTCGTAAATCTCC
>JALVEY010000093.1 GCA_027030485.1 Persephonella sp. | reverse complement strand
GAGCTTGCTATAACTGCAAGGTGCAGGGGTGTGTTTCCTTCATTGCTCTGGGCATTTGGATCAGCTCCACTCTCAAGAAGGATTTGAACAATATCTGGATAACCCCTGTCAACAGCTATATGTAGTGGTGTTTCACCGAAAGCACCCTTTACATTAGGATCTGCCCCTTTTTCAATAAAATATTTCACAAGCTCCTTATCTCCTTCTTTTACGGCAACATGAAGGGGCGATCCTTCATACTCATAGGATCTATTTAGATCCACCTTAACAAGATCAACAAGTTTGTAAACCTCGTCGTAATCTCCCTCCATAATGGCTGTTATCAGTTTTTTCAGCAGTCTTACCTTTTCCATTTTTTACCCTCCATTTTTATACTGTTTATACAATCCTTCCTGTTATTACGGTTTTTACATTTCCGTTTTTATTTACAATTTGTGCAAGGGCATATATCTCCACCCCTTCCTGTGAATCATTTTCCACAGCTCTTATGGAGCTGATCTTTCCATTTCTAACAACGACAGGTCTGTCTGTTGGAGTGTATCCTTTTTCTCTGAACGCATCAATCAAAAGATCTGTAAGCTCTTCCTCTGAAAAGTCTTCTATATTTATCCCTTCAAGGATTATCATTATCTGTTTTACCTGTTCCATTATTTGTCCCCGATAAGTTTTTTAATGTATTTCTCAATTATCCCAATGCTCTGGGAAATCCTCTCTTCAATCGTTTCTTTTTTTTCAAAGGATTTTTCAGGTGGATATATCTCCTCCATTGTTGATTCAGGTCTTGCGATTATGTTTGTTATAAGCCCTTGTTTATCAACAAAAACTATCAGAGGAACATCAACCTTCCTTATGCCGTAGTTTCTGATCGCATCGGTGTATCCAAGATATACCGGAAGTTTCAAAGGAAGCATCTTTTTAAGCTCCTGAACTTCATTTTTGTTTGATCTGCTCAAAAGAACAGCCATAAACACAGCCTTATTTTTGTACTTTTCATAGAGCCTGTTCATATTAGGCAAAAACTTGAATGTTCCCGGCTGATCCCCAATTGCAAAAAATACAATCACAGCAGGTTTATGGTCTATAATCTGTGAAGCCTTTACCACATTGCCCTTTTCATCAATAGATCTAAAATCCCTGAACTCTTTTCCAACAAGAGAGCTATCAAATCCATAGCTTAGTGAAAATACCGTTAAGAGTGCAATCAATACCTTTTTCATTTTATATCTCCTTTCCTGTGTTATTCTCCCTTTCTTCTCCCACTTCTGTTAGAACAACCTTTGTTATGCTGTTGACTGGTTTTTCTGAACTGAAACTTATATGTATGTAATTTCCTGTAAGACCTATCTTTTTTCCATCTTTTTCTGATATTATCAGCACCTCAAGAGGTTTACCTATGTATCTCTCCCTGAACTTTCTGTTTTTTTCCTGTGAAATCTGCCTGATTATCTGCGTTCTTCTTTTTTTCTCCTGAGGGTGAACTGTATCTCCAAACTTCTCGGCAGATGTTCCCTTTCTCTGGGAATATGTGAAAACATGTATGTATGCAAAGGGCAGATCTTTGACTGTTTTTACTGTGTTTTCAAAAGCTTTCTCATTTTCTGTCGGAAAGCCTGTTATAAGATCTGTTCCTATCGCTGTGTCAGGTCTTTTCTTTATTATCTCATTTATAACTTTTTCATACTGGGAGACTGTGTAGTTTCTTTTCATATCCTTCAAAACCCTGTCGTCCCCTGACTGGATAGACAGATGGAAGTGGGGGGCTATTTTTTCTTCAGATGTTATAAGATCAAGCAGTTTTTTATCTATCTCATTTATTCCCATTGATGAAAGTCTTACCCTGTATAGACCTTCTATTTTTACAAGCCTTTTTAACAGATCATAAAGGTATCCTTCCTTATGATCGTACCCAAACTGGGAAAGCTGTGTTCCAGTAAGGACTATCTCTTTAAACCCTCTATCAACAAGAATTTTTGCCTGATTAACTATCTGGTTTATCTTTGCACTTCTGACCTTTCCTCTTGCAAAAGGGATAATACAGAAAGAGCAGAAGCTGTTGCACCCTTCCTGAACTTTCAGTATAGGTCTTGATCCCTCATAAAATGTGCTTATCTGGAATGTCTCAAAATCATTTTTTCTGAATATGTTGTCTATAAAAACCTTATCCTGTCTTCTTTCATTTATAAACTGCTCAACAATCTCTAAAACCGCCGTTTTATGAGAGTTTCCTATTACAAGATCAACCTCTTCCATCTTTGAAAGCTCATCAGGGGATACCTGTGCATAACAGCCTGTCGCGACAACAACAGCATCTGGGTTTCTTCTTTTTGCCTGTCTTATGGTTTTTCTTGAGCTTCTGTCTGCATCATTTGTTACTGTGCATGTGTTTACCACATAAATATCAGCCTTATCTGAAAACTCAGATAGAGTATACCCCCTGTTTTCAAACTCCTCCTCCATTGCTGAGGTTTCAAACTGGTTCATTCTGCAACCTAAGCTGTAAAAAGCCACTTTAAGTTTTTCCATAATACTCCTGCTGAGATTACTCCACAGAATAATTTTATACAGATTTTATGAAAATCAAATGA
>JALVEY010000092.1 GCA_027030485.1 Persephonella sp. | reverse complement strand
GAAACTCTTGCTCCTTATCTTGACGCTATGAACATTGATCTGAAAGCATTTAATGATGATTTTTACAGGAATATATCATGTGCAAGGTTAAAGCCTGTTTTAAAAACTATAGAACACGCAAAAGAGCTTGGAATATGGATTGAGCTGACTACACTTTTGATTCCGGGATACAATGATGATGAAAAAGAGTTAAAAGAGGCTGCAAAATGGATTGCATCCCTTGATAAAAATATCCCATGGCATATCTCAAGATTTTTCCCTGCATATAAGATGAAAGATGTTCCACCAACACCTTTAGATACATTAAAGAAAGCATATGATATAGGCAAGGAAGCAGGGCTTAACTTCGTGTATGTTGGGAATTTTGATGATGAGGATAGGGAATCAACATACTGCCCTTCATGTGGTTTCAGAGTGATAGACAGAAGAGGTCATATCGGTCAGTTCGTTGTTAATCATCTTGAAGATGGAAAATGCCCTAAATGCGGACAGGAGATACCCGGCGTCTGGAAATAAAAATAATCAGCCGCAGGAGTTTGTAATACAAACCATTTCAGATGTATAATAAGTATTTACACCTATCAAAATAAACTCAAGGAGTTATAGTATGCACAGAACCTTTGATAAAGACTCCTGCGGGGTTGGATTTATCGCAAACATCAAGGGCATAAGATCCCATAAAATCGTTTCTGATGCTTTAACCTCTCTTGCGAACCTTGACCACAGGGGAGCTGTGAGTGCTGACGGAAAAACAGGCGACGGTGCCGGAATATTAACCCATATTCCTTACAAATTTTTTGAAAAAGAGCTGTCAAAACTTAATATAGATATTCCACAGCCTGAAGATTTTGGGGTTGGTGTGTTCTTTTTCCCTGAAGGAAAATCAGATCAGCTTAAAAAAGAGATAGAAAAGATCATAAATGAAAAATACAGATTTTTAGGGTGGAGAAAAGTTCCTATAGTTGAGGAAGAGTTAGGTGTAATAGCAAAATCAAACATGCCTGAAATCTGGCAGGGTTTTTTATCCAAAGAAGGAAAAGAAACTGATAATTTTGAAAGGGATCTTTTTCTACTGAGAAAAAGGCTCGAGAGATTATCTAAATTAGATGAATATGCAGACTTTTACATACCTTCACTTTCCAACAGAACGATTGTTTACAAAGGAATGGTAACAGCTCCACGATTAAAATATTTTTATCCTGACTTACAAGATGAAGATTACGAAAGCGGTATCGCACTTTTCCACCAGAGGTTTTCAACAAACACATTTCCCCAGTGGAAACTTGCACAGCCTTTCAGAATGCTTGCCCACAACGGAGAAATCAACACAATATCAGCCAACAGAAACTGGATAAATGCCAAAGCTGAAGATGTTAGAGAGATATGGGGAGATCTGGCAGAGGACATACTCCCAATAGTGAGATATGACGATTCAGACTCTGCATCTCTTGATAATGCCCTTGAGTTTCTCGTGATGTCAGGTAAAGATCCTATGGTTGCTGTAAATGCCCTTATACCAAGGGCTTGGGAGAATGACGACAGGCTTACGCCTACTGAAAAAGCATTTTATGAGTATTTCTCCTGCATATTTGAGGCTTGGGATGGTCCTGCTGCGATAGCTTTTACTGATGGAAATGTTGTTATAGGAAAGTTAGACAGAAACGGGCTGAGACCTGCCAGATTTGTTATAACTGAAGACACGGTAATCCTTGCATCAGAGGTTGGAACTGTTGACATTCCTGAAGAAAAAATTCTGAAAAAGGGAAGGCTCGGTCCTGGAGATAAAATAGCTGTTGATACTGTGAAAGGAAAGGTGTACTTCTCAAAAGAGGTTATACACAAAGTCTCTGAAGGAAAACCTTACAAAAAATGGGTGGAGGAAAATTTAAAGGAGTTTATCCCTGTCAAAGATTATCCGGAAGTCTCTCCTAAAGACATAAAAAGGGAACTTGTTGTTTTTGGCTACAGTAAGGATCAGATAAATATGCTTATCAAACCTATGGCAGAAAAAGGGGCTGATCCTGTTTACTCAATGGGAAATGATACACCCCTTTCTGTTCTTTCAAAAAAACCAAAGCTTCTTCCATCTTATTTTAAACAGAGATTTGCACAGGTAACAAACCCACCCATAGATCCAATCAGAGAAAAGAAAGTAATGTCCCTAAACACATACGTAGGAAAAAAAGAGAACTTCCTTAAAGAAACTCCAGAGCATGCAAAACAGCTTCTTTTCAGTTCACCTGTTATTTTTGACAATGAGATGGAGGAGCTCATAAAACTTTATGATGGAAAGGTTGAGATTATACCTGCCATATTTCCCCCTTATGACGATGCCCTTGAGCCTGCCCTTGAGGATATATGCAAAAGGGTTGAGGAGGCTGTGGACAGCGGAAAAGAGCTGATAGTTCTGACAGACAGAGATGTTTCTATTGAAGGGGCACCTATCCCTATAGGGCTTGCTGTTGCTGCCGTAAACAGCTACATGGGAAGAAAAGGTAAAAGAAGTAAGTTTTCCCTTATCGCAGATACCGGGGAAGTAAGGGACACCCACTCTTTTGCATTTCTTATAGGAAACGGGGCAACCCTTGTGAA
>JALVEY010000091.1 GCA_027030485.1 Persephonella sp. | reverse complement strand
CTTATATGTTCGATATTAATTTTTATATTAATCTATATGCATCTGTTTAACAACTTCTGACAGTATCTCTATTCCCTCATCTATCTGGGATTTTGTAATTATAAGTGGAGGAACGAGTCTGAGAGTATTGCCTCCTGCTGTTCCAACAATCAGACCATTTTCAAGACATCTTTTTGCCATTTCACCTGCATTTATTTTTTCAGAGAGGGTTGATCCGATCATAAGACCTTTTCCCCTTGGATCAAGACCTATTTTTTTCAGTTCTTCCTTAAGGTACTCCCCTTTTTCCTCAACATCTTTTAAAAAACCTTCAGATAAAACATTCTTCAGGACTACCTTTGCTGCAGATGTTGCTAAAAAGTTTCCCCCAAATGTTGAGCCGTGCGTTCCGGGAGTAAAAGCCTTTGCGATCTCATCTTTTGCCATAACAGCACCTATGGGAACGCCTCCTCCCAGACCTTTTGCAAGGGTTATAATGTCAGGACACAAGTCGTAATGCTGGTAGGCGAAGAGCTTTCCTGTTCTTCCTATACCGGTCTGAACTTCATCCACAACTATTAAAAGATCCCTTTCCTCAGATATTTTTTTTATCTCATTTAAAAACTTTTCATCAATCAGGTTTATTCCCCCTTCTCCCTGAATAAACTCAAACATTACCGCTGCTATGTTTTTTGAGAGAGATTCTCTCAGGCTTTTTATGTTGTTAAACTCTGCGTATCTTATTCCCTGAAGAAGAGGTTTAAACCCTTCATGGTATTTAGGCTGTGCTGTTGCCGTTAAAGATCCTATCGTTCTTCCGTGAAAACCTCCTGTAAATGTGATTATCTCAAATTTTTCAGGCTGTCCTTTATCATAAAAATACTTTCTGACCAACTTTATCGCTGTCTCATTCGCCTCTGCTCCAGAATTACAGAAAAAAACCTTATCAAGACAGGAGTTTTCCACAAGGATTTTTGCCACATCTATCTGGGGCTGTATGTGGAAAAGGTTTGATGTGTGTATCAGCTTTGATGCCTGCTGGCATATTACTTTTGAAAGCTCAGGGTGAGAATGTCCGAGAGTGTTTACAGCTATTCCGGCAAGCATGTCTAAATATCTTTTTCCTTCAGTGTCGTATAGGTAAACACCTTCTCCCCTGACAAAAGAAACAGGATACCTTGCGTAGTTTCCTATAAGATACCTGTTTCCTTCCAGAACAAAATCCTTCATCTTTCCTCCTTTTTTTTGAACTGAAGGCATTCTTTCCCTGAGGCTTTTTTTACCTCAACTGAAGGTAAAAGCCTGCTTTTAAAACCAAAAGCCCTGCACCCGTAGGGAAAGTTTTTGTCCCATGTAACATAAAAATAAACACATTTATGACAGCTTACAGATTTCCTATCCATTGTCCAAAGTAAGCCATAAATAAAAATCTTGGTAATCTTCCGATAAATGCAGCAAGTACAAACCCCCAGAACGGCATCTCAAAAATACCGGCAAGCCAGCATATCGCTTTAAACGGAATAGGTGTTACGGCTGCTATTATCACAGCCCATATACCGAACCTTCTAAACAGTATCTCCCCTTTGTCGTAATACTTCTGTTTCATAAATTTTTTGAAAACAGGTTCTCCTAAAAATTTTCCTAAGAAATATCCGACTATTCCACCCAAGACGCTTCCTACTGCTGCTGTAAAGGCAGCATAAACGGGAGATAAACCAAAAGCTGTCCCGCCTGTTATGAAAGGATCAGGGGGAACAGGCTGTATGATGCTTTCTGTAAAAGATATTAAAAATATACCTGCATACCCGTAATCTGATACAACCTCTTCAGCCCACTGTTTTAAGCCTTCAAACATCAAATATCCTTTAAGTTTGTTGTTTTATGTTTTCAGGTTTTATCCTTGCAAACTTCCTTTTTCCTACCTGAAGAATAAACTCAGAAGAAAGGTCAACCTCTGCATAAGGATCTGTTATCTTGCTTCCGTCTATCTTAACAGCCCCTCCTTTTATAAGCCTTCTTGCTTCAGATTTTGATGGGGCAAAACCTAATTTATAAACAAGTTCATAAAGTGGGATTTTCCTATTTTCTGTTCCTATTACGATTTCCGGTTCAGGAATATCCTCAGGCAGTTCTCTTTTTGAGTGAACCTTTTCAAAATGTTCCTTTGCTCTAATTGCTGACTCCTCATCATGAAATCTTGTCACTATGTACATTGCAAGCTGTTTCTTTACTTCCATAGGGTGAAGAACTCCAGTTTCAACATCTTCCTTCATTTTTTGTATCTCTTCAACGGTAAGATCTGTTAAAAGTTCCCAGTAGTCCCACATAAGCTCGTCAGGAATTGACATTATCTTTCCAAACATCTCCTCAGGAGGTTCTGTTATCCCGATGTAGTTTCCGTAAGATTTGCTCATTTTTCTCACGCCGTCTGTTCCCACAAGAAGAGGCAGAAGTATTGCAACCTGAGGTTTTTCAATACCGTACTCTTTCTGTATGTCCCTTCCTATCAGAAGGTTAAATCTCTGGTCTGATCCACCAAGTTCAACATCTGCCTTTATTGCCACAGAGTCATAAGCCTGAAGAAGGGGATATATAAACTCATGTATGGCTATAGGCTTGTTTTCTTTAAACCTTTT
>JALVEY010000090.1 GCA_027030485.1 Persephonella sp. | reverse complement strand
AAACAGACGAAGAGGCAAGGTATCTTCTTGCACTTCTTGGACTGCCAATAAGAGGATAACAGGAGGAAAAAATGGCACGTAAATGTTTAATGGCAAAATCTTTTCTAAAAGAGCCAAAGTACAAAACAAGAAAACATTCAAGATGTCCCATATGTGGAAGACCGAGAGGATTTTTAAGACAGTTTAATATGTGCAGAATATGTTTCAGGGAGAGAGCCCTGAGAGGTGAAATTCCAGGCATAAAAAAAGCGAGCTGGTAAGGAGGCAAATAAAAATGATAGTTGACCCAATTGCAGATATGCTTGCAAGGATTAATAACGGAATAAAAGCAAGGAAAAGCGAGGTTTATGTTCCCCACTCAAAAATAAAAGAAAAAATAGTTGAGATATTAAAAAGAGAAGGATACATAGAAGACTACACAATCTCTGAAGAAAATAAAAAAGGTAATCAGGGAACACTTATAATCAAATTAAAATATCTCGGTCCAAGAAATACAAAACCCGTTATTCAGGGACTCAGAAGAGTTTCAAAACCAGGTTTAAGAAAATATGTTGATGTTAAAAACATACCTTACGTTAGAAAAGGTCTCGGTATAGCTATACTTTCAACAAACAAAGGTATCATTACAGATGCTGAAGCAAGAAAAGAAAGGGTTGGCGGAGAAGTTCTCTGCTACATCTGGTAATAAAAAAGGAGGCATTGTAAATGTCAAGGATCGGTAAAAAGCCTATAGATATACCAAACGGTGTGGAGATTAAGATAGAGAACAACAATCATGTGGTTGTAAAAGGACCCAAAGGACAGCTTGAAAACGATTTTAACCCTGATCTTTCAATAAAAATTGAAGATAATCAGGTAAAGATAGAAAGACCTAATGATTCAGCATTTATGAGGGCTATACACGGAACAACAAGGGCTCTCCTTGCGAACATGGTAAAAGGCGTAACAGAAGGATTTACAGTTGAGCTTGAGATAGTTGGTATAGGGTACAGGGCTGCGATGAAAGGAAAGTCTCTTGAACTGCAGCTTGGATACTCACACCCTATAGTTTACGAGCCTCCTGAGGGTATTCAGATCACTGTTGAAGGAAACATAATAAAGGTTTCAGGTATAGATAAACAGAAAGTTGGACAGGTTGCAGCAGAGATAAGAGACTTTAGAAAACCGGATCCATACAAAGGAAAAGGAATTAGATACAAAGGAGAGGTTCTCAAACTAAAAGCAGGAAAGTCTGTAGGTAAAAAATAAATCTGTTTGAGAGGAGAAGTTAAATGGCAGTAAAAACAAGAAGGGAAAAAAGGATAATAAGGCATAAAAGAATAAGAAAAAAGGTTTTTGGAACAGCAGAAAGACCAAGAATGGCATTTTTTAAAAGTCTGAACAACCTTTATGTCCAGATTATTGATGATGAAGCTGGAAAAACCCTTGTAAGTGCCTCTACTATTGATAAAGACTTTGTTGAAAAATACGGAGTTAGAGGTGGAAAAAATATAGAGATGGCAAAAAAACTTGGTGAGTTTATAGCTGAAAAAGCCCTTTCAAAAGGCATACAGAATGTTGTGTTTGACAGAGGTGGTTTTATATATCACGGTAAAGTGAAAGCCTTTGCAGAGGCAGCCAGAGAAAAAGGATTAAAATTTTAATCAGGAGTGAAAGTATGGGAGTAAAAAGCATAGAGAAATTAATTGAAGAAAGGCAAAAAACACAGCCGATCAACACAGCAGAACTTCAGCTTGAAGAAAAGGTCGTAGAAATAAGAAGAACAACAAGGGTTGTTGAAGGTGGAAGAAGATTTTCATTCTCCACGCTTGCTGTTGTTGGAGATAGAAACGGACATGTGGGGTTTGGACATGGAAAGGCAAACGAAGTACCACCATCAATAGCAAAAGCGATAGCAGATGCAAAAAAACATCTTATAAAGGTTCCTCTTATTGAAGGAACAATACCCCATGACGTTATAGGAGAGTATGAATCAGCCGTTGTACTCTTAAAACCTGCAAGAAGAGGTACAGGTGTTGTGGCAGGAGGACCTGTCAGGCCTGTTCTTGAACTTTTAGGAGTTACAGACATACTCACAAAAATAATAAGCAGAACAACAAATCCTAACAACATAGTAAGGGCAGTTTTTGATGCACTTTTAAAGGTCAGATCCCCTGAAGATGTTGCAAAAATAAGGGGAGTTGATGAAGAAAAGATAAGAAAAAATTACAAAATATACGCATCTTCTCCAATAGTGAAGTAGGAGGAAAAAATGAAAATAAAGGTAAAGCTTGTTAGAGGACTTGCAGGAAAAAGGAAAGATCAGATACAGGCTGTAAAATCTTTAGGTTTAAAAAAGATTAATGATGAAAGAATACTTGAAAAAAATCCCATGGTACTTGGGAACATCAGAAAGGTAAGACACCTTATTCAAGTGGAGGAAGTAGAGTAATGGGAATAAAACTGCATCAATTAAAGCCTGCTGAAGGAGCAACAAAAACCCATAAAAGGGTTGGAAGAGGTATAGGCTCAGGTCACGGAAAAACTTCAGGCAGAGGACATAAAGGTCAAAAATCAAGAAGGGGATACGGAAATCTTCCTGCTTTCTTTGAAGGTGGACAGACACCATTTATAATGAGAATACCAAAAAGGGGCTTTAAAAACCCAAATAAAAAAGAGTATGAGATAGTAAATCTTAAAACACTTGAAGAAAGATTTGAGGCAAACGAAGAGGTTACCCCTGAAATTCTAAAATCAAAAAGAATAATCCACTGCACAGAAGCTGTAAAGATCTTGGGAGATGGAGATCTGACAAAACCTCTCAAAGTAAAGGCTCATAAATTTTCAAAATCTGCTGAGGAAAAGATAAAGGCAGCAGGTGGAAGCTGTGAAATAATTGAATAATCTGCTGATTTAGAGAGGGCTATGATTGATTGAAAAAATAAAAAATATTTTAGAGATACAGGATTTACGTAAAAGAATCCTGTACACCCTGATAATGTTTGCCGTCTACAGACTGGGAACTCATATACCTGTTCCCGGCGTAGATGCAGAAACCCTTGCCCACTACTTTAATGCTTCCGGAGGAGCATTATTCAACATATACAACCTTTTTTCCGGAGGTGCTTTAGGAAGGCTGTCTCTGTTTGCTCTGGGGATAATGCCTTACATATCTGCTGCGATCATAATGCAGCTGTTAACAGCTGTTATCCCTACACTTGAAAGATACCAGAAAGAAGAGGGTGAATACGGCAGATGGAAGATCTCCCAGTACACCAGATACCTTACAATTGCTATCGCTGCCTTCCAGTCATTTGCCCTTACAACATGGATAAGCAACATAACAACCGAAACCGGACAGCATTTAATATCCATATCTCCTATTGCATTTATATTCTTGGCCACAGTAATAATAACCACAGGTGTTGTCTTCCTTATGTGGATAGGTGAAAGGATAACAGAGTTCGGTATAGGGAACGGTATATCAATGATAATACTTGCAAGTATAGTTGCTGGAGTTCCAAATGCGATTATAACAACATATGAACAGCTAAAGGTTGGAGAGCTGTCAGTATTTCAGGTTGGAATAGCTATAGCTATTATTATAGTGGTGGTTGCCGGAATTATATACATTCAGGAAGCTGAAAGAAGAATTCCGATAAATTATGCAAGAAGAAATATTGGTGCAGTTGGAGAGACAGCCACATACATTCCTTTTAAGCTTAATCCTGCAGGTGTTATTCCTATCATATTTGCTGTTGCCCTTTTGATGTTTCCTGCAACAATAGCCCAGATGTTTGTTGAACAAAGTCATATTGCAAGGGTTATATCTGATATTTTATCCCCGCAGAGCTATGTTTATTTTGTGATTTATGTTGCGTTAATTATATTCTTCTCATATTTTTACACAGCCATACTTGTTAATCCTGTAGATATAGCAGACAACCTGAGGAAAAGCGGAGCATTTATCCCGGGAGTCAGGGCAGGATCACAGACTGCAGAATACCTTAATTTTGTTCTGACAAGAATAATATTTGTAGGATCTATCTTCCTTGCTGCCATAGCTGTTCTCCCGATGTTTTTAATAAAATGGCTTAATGTTCCGTTCTACTTTGGGGGAACATCAGCTCTTATCGTTGTTGTTGTTGCACTTGACACCCTCCATCAGATAGAGGCACACCTTGCGATGAAAAGGTATGAAGGGTTTTTAAAAAGGAGTTAAAGGATGGCAAAAACATACATTTTTTTAGGACCACCAGGAGCAGGTAAAGGAACTCAGGCACAGAGGCTAGTGGAGGAAAGAGGTTTTGTCCAGATATCAACAGGGGACATACTGAGAGAAGCTGTAAAAAAGGGAACAGAGCTTGGAAAAAAAGCAAAGGAGTATATGGAAGCAGGAAAGCTTGTTCCTGATGAGATCATAATAGGAGTAATAAAAGAGAAACTTAAAGAGCTTGAAGGGAAAGATATAATACTTGATGGTTTTCCAAGGACTATTCCGCAGGCTGAAGCACTTGACAGAATGCTTCCTGAGGTTGGAAGAAAACTTGATGGGGTTATACTTTTTGATGTTCCTGATGAGGAGGTAATAAAAAGACTTTCAGGAAGAAGAGTTGATCCTAAAACAGGCAAAGTTTACCACATAATCTACAATCCACCTCCTGAAGGCATTGAGGTAATTCAGAGAGATGACGACAGAGAGGAAGTGATAAAAAAGAGACTTGAGGTTTACCATTCGCAGACAGCACCCCTTATTGAATATTACAAAAAACAGAATAAATTACAGCTCATTGATGCAACCAGACCTCCTGATGAGGTTTACAAAGAACTCCTATCTGTGATAAAATAATAGTTTGTCAAAATGATTGAGCTTAAAACAAAGGAAGATATAGAAAAACTTAGAAAAGCGAATAAGATAGTAGCAGAAATACTTCAGATTATTAAAGAAGAAACGAAAGCCGGAATGACAGGAATAGACCTTGATGAGATAGCAAGAAGGGAAGCTGAAAAAAGAAATGTAAAACCGGCTTTTTTAGGTTTGTATGGTTTTCCTGCAGCTTTGTGTGTTTCTATAAATGAAGAGATTGTGCACGGCGTTCCCAAAAAGAATAAGATTTTAAAAGAAGGGGATATAGTCAGCATTGATTTTGGTGTTGTTTATGATGGATGGTATGGTGATGCTGCTGTATCCTACGTTGTTGGAGATAAAATAAGCGACAGGAAAAAAAGACTTTTAGAAGGTGTTGAGAAAGCCCTTATTGCCGGGATTGAACAGTGTATTCCCGGAAAAAGTGTAAAAGATATTGCGGCTGCTATAGAAGGCACGTTGGAAGCCTACCGACTTGCTCCCATTTGCGACTATGGGGGGCATGGAATAGGGCGTAAGCCCCACGAAGAGCCACATGTATCGAACTGTGTGGCTAACGCCGAAGATGTTGTTTTAAAGCCGGGAATGGTTCTTGCTATAGAACCAATGGCTACGCTTGGTAGAAGAAAAAACTTCTACCGGAAATTGAAAGACGGCTGGACTGTTGTTTCTAAAGAGAAGGCACTTGCGGCACATTTTGAGCATTCTGTAGCGATAACAGAGAACGGTCCAGAGATACTTTCTAAACTTGATTAGGAGAAAAGATGGCAAAGAAAAAGAAAAAGGAACAGAAAGAAAAAGGGATAGTGGTAGAGGGAACGGTAGAGGAAGCTCTTCCAAATGCTATGTTCAGGGTAAAACTGGACACAGGGCATGAGGTTCTTGCACACGTTTCAGGAAAAATGAGAATGCATTTTATCCGTATTTTGCCTGGTGATAGGGTTAAGGTTGAGTTATCGCCTTATGACCTTACCAGAGGAAGAATAATTTTTAGAATGTGAGGTGATCGCTATGAAGGTAAGATCTTCTGTTAAAAAAAGATGTGAAAAATGCAGAATAATCAAGAGAAAAGGCAGAGTTATGGTTATCTGTGAAAACCCAAGACACAAACAAAAACAAGGTTAATTAGGAGGAAAAGATGGCTCGTATAGCTGGAGTTGATTTACCAGACAGGAAAAGGCTTGAGATAGCTCTTACCTATATTTATGGAATAGGAAAAACAAGGGCAAAGGAAATCCTTGAGAAGACCGGTATAGATGGAATGAAAAGGGTTGGAGAGCTTACACCTGATGAGCTCAACACTATAAGAAAGTTTATAGAACAGAATTACAAAGTTGAGGGAGACCTTAGAAGAGAGGTTGCTGTTAACATAAAAAGGCTAATGGATATGGGCTGCTACAGAGGAATAAGGCACAGACTTGGTCTTCCTGTAAGAGGTCAGAGAACCAAAACTAATGCAAAAACAAGAAGAAGATTTGCAGGAAGAATTAAAAGAAGGTAATTTGAGGAGGAATCATGGCTAAAAAGAGAAGAAAAGGCACGAAAAAAGTAAAAAGAACAGTCCCTTATGGGATTGCACATATACAGGCAACATTTAACAACACGATCGTTACGATAACAGACAAGGAAGGGAATGTTCTGACCTGGGCTTCAGGTGGAACAGAAGGATTTAAAGGAACAAGAAAATCCACACCATACGCTGCCCAGAAGGCTGCAGAGAAAGCTGCAAAAAGGGCTATAGATGAGTTTGGCATGAAGGATATTGAGGTCTGGGTAAAAGGACCGGGAGCAGGAAGGGAATCAGCGATAAGAACACTTGCTGCAACAGGTCTTAACATAAAAGTTATAAAAGATGTAACACCAATACCTCATAACGGTTGTCGTCCACCAAGCAAAAGGAGGGTGTAATTAATGGGTAGATATTTAGGACCTTTAACAAAGGTAAGCAGAAGGCTTGGAGTTTTCGTTGGAGGAAATTTAAAAGCCTTTCAAAATAGAAATTTTCCACCGGGACAACACGGCAGAGTTCAGGGAAGAAAGGTAAAACTCTCAGACTATGCTGTTCGTCTACAGGAAAAACAGAAGCTCAGATACCTTTATGGAGGTCTGAGGGAAAAGCAGTTTAAAAAATATTTTGATGAGGCTGCAAGAACAGCGGGTATAAAAGGAGGCAACACCGGTCAGATATTCTTGCAGCTCTTAGAGAGAAGGCTTGACAATGTTGTTTACAGACTTGGTTTTGCAAAAACGAGAAGACAGGCAAGACAGCTTGTTAGACACGGACATTTTCTGGTAAACGGCAGAAAGGTAGATATCCCTTCTTACAGAGTTGATCCAGGTGATATTATTGAAGTCAGAGAAAAAAGCAGGAAGTCTCCCCTTTTCAAAGAAAATCTTGAGAATATAGATCCAAGAGCTATACCAAACTGGCTTGAGCTTGATAAGGACAACTTCAGAGGAAAAGTACTTGAGATACCTCAGGAAATAGAGCTTGAAATACCTGTTAATGTACAGCTGATAATTGAGTACTACTCAATGTAATTAAAATATTGGGAACAATCCCGGAACGGAGGTAAAAAAGCCTATGCCTTTTTTAGAGTTTATTAAACCAAATAAGATTTACTGGGATGAATCAACAAAAACAAATACTTACGGGAAACTTTTTGTTGAACCCTTAGAAAGGGGATACGGGATAACTCTTGGCAATGCACTTAGAAGGGTTCTTTTATCATCTCTGGAAAGCGGTGCGATAACCGCCGTTAAAATTCAAGGGGTGTCCCACGAATTTACAACAATAGACGGTGTTATAGAAGATGTGTCAGAGATCATTCTGAACTTAAAACAGATAAAATTCAGAATGGAAGAGGGGCAGGAAAGCGACATAGCCATTTTAGAGTTTAAAGGACCAGGTGAAATAAAAGCTAAAGATATTAAGGTGTCTGCAGGTATTGAGATAGTTGATCCTGAAGTTCATATAGCTACAGTTGAAGATGAGGTTGAAATTAGAATGGAACTGAAAGTAGAGAAGGGTCGCGGTTATGTGATGGTTGAGGAGATGGAACAGCCTACAGAGATAGGCTGGATTCCTATTGACACAGCTTTTTCTCCTGTAAAGAAATGCACATTCAAGGTTGAACCAACAAGGGTAGGAGATAAAACAAACTACGACAAACTTATACTTGAGTTTCATACAGATGGCTCCCTAACACCTGAAGAAGCATTGAAAAAAGCTACAAATATACTTATAGAACATTTACAGCTACTTCTTAACCCAACAACAAGAAAAATAGAGGTTGTTAAAAAAGCTGAGCCTGAAAGTATTGCTGAAAAGATAGAGGCTGATAAACTTTCCCTTGCAATTGAGGAACTTGAAATATCCTCAAGGGCAACAAACACTCTTAAAAAGCTTGGGATAAACACTATCGGTGATCTTGTTAAGATGACAGAAGAGGATCTTAAAGAAGCAAAAAGTATAGGAAGAAAAGCATTAAAAGAGATCAAAGAAGCCCTTGCAGATCTTGGACTTGAGCTTGCACCATCGCCAACAAAAAAAGAGTAGGAGAGGTAAGTATAAATGAGACATAGAGTAAAAACCAAAAGCTTTCACAGACCTAAAGGACACAGAGAGGCTCTTTTTGTAAATCTGGCGATTTCCCTTATAGAGAATGGAAGAATTGAGACAACACTGCCGAAAGCTAAAGCACTCAGACCATTTGTAGAAAAACTTGTGACTATTGCAAAGGAGGAGACTATTCACGCAAGAAGACTTCTTAATGCAAGATTAAGAAATAATACAAAAGCAGCAACAAAACTGTTTAAAGAAATAGCTCCCCTTTTCAAAGAGAGAAACGGCGGATACACAAGGATCTACAAACTTGATAAAAGAAGAAGGGGAGACGATGCCCAGATGGCTATAATAGAGTTTGTAGAATATCCTGAAAAAGAAGAGTGATGTTTATACTGGCAAACTTTATAGAGGCGGTGGCCAGAATACTGGACATCGCCCTTACTGTATATTTCTGGATAGTGGTAATATCTGCACTTCTTTCATGGGTAAATCCTGATCCTAACAATCCTATTGTTAGATTTCTCAGGAATGCTACAGAACCTGTTTATAGAAAAATAAGAAAATATATTCCCACATACTTTGGCGGGATTGATATTGCTCCCCTTATAGTCTTACTTGTAATAATGTTCCTCCAGTATTTTCTGGTACCTTCACTCCACGAGCTTGCTGTTAGAATAAAATATGCAGGCTAATGGATCTTGGTAGATACATAAAGAAAAAACCTTCAGACTTTATCGTTGAGGAAGTCCTCCCTTTTAAACCTTTGAATAAAGGATCTTATAAACTTTTCAGGTTGAAAAAAAGCAATCTTTCAACAATTCAGGTTATAAGATTTTTATCAAAATTACTTGATGTTAAACCTTCACAGATAGGGTTTGCAGGTCTGAAGGATAAGTTTGCTATTACAACCCAGTTTATTACCATTCCTCAGGACATACCTGTTCCCGATTGTGTATGTTATCAAATCTACGGTGGAAAATGGGTAAAAAAGGAAAAAATTGATCTTCAAAAGGAACATGGATTTTGTGCTGAGCTTATAGGTTTTACAGAAAAACCCCTTGAGATAGGGGAAAATAAAGGAAACAGGTTTTTAATAAAGATACACAATCTGACAAAAGAAGACAGAAAAAGATTTTACTCAAATCTTCAGATTGTAATGAATTACGGATCTGCAAATTACTTTGGTGAGCAGAGGTTCGGCAGTGTAAAAGGAAGAAATGATTTTATATTTTTGTATCTTTTGAAAGGAGAAACAGAAAAAGCTCTCAAACATTATTTTTCAATAAAGGGAAGTGTAAAAAACTGGGGGAAATGGGAAGAGTTATACAGGGACTTCAGGGGAAAGCTTGAGCAGTACGAAAGGGATCTTATACTTGGACTAAAAAGGGGGCTTTCTCCTGAAAAGGCA
>JALVEY010000089.1 GCA_027030485.1 Persephonella sp. | reverse complement strand
GTTGAGTTTTTCATTCCTTTTACCAAAGGGTATGAGAGAAATCAGCTTGAGAAACTTCTTGCGACCATTTATGTGAAAGGAAAGCTGTGGGACAGGATATTAAAACTGCCGGACAAAAAACAGCTAAATATCTACAAAGTTATAGCCCTTTATAAACAGGGAAGATATAAGGATCTGATAAATTTTACCCGGGAGATGTCAAAATTTTTACCTGATGATAAAGACAGCATTTTATATTACAGGGGTCTTTCATTTTTCAATTTAGGTGAAAAAGAAAAGGCTGTAAAAGAGATTGAGTCTGTCACATTCAAGACCCCCCAGATGATAAAGTTTTTAGCCTCATACTACCTGAAAAAAAAGGATTATATAAAAGCCCAGAGATATTTAAAACTTCTTACCCTTGAAAAAGGTTTTAAGGATTACGCCTACTACTATCTTGGGGTTATTGAGGATATGTCAAAAAATTATAAAAAAGCCGAGAATTATTACAGGAAAGCTTCCAGCTTCAAAACCGAGTTTGGCACACTGGCAAAAAAAAGGTTGAAACAGCTTGAAAAAGCAGGTGTCTTAGGAAAAGAAATTTTTTACTCAGTCAGAATTATTCTGTACAAAACAGAGGAAGAGGGAAAAGGATTAATAGAAAAAAGAGGACTAAAGGACTGTTTTGTCCAGAAGTATAAAAAGTACTACGGTGTCTTTTGCGGAGAGTTCAAGGATAAGGAAAAGGCTGTTTCACTCAGAGATAGATTAAGAAAGTCCGGTTTCAAAGATGCTGTTGTAGACAGCATAATCAGATAAAAAGATAATCTAAATCATTTTTTTCAGACCCTCCTGTGCTGTATATTTTTTCAAAAACTTAAATAAGGAGGTCTGTTTAATGTCAGCAGAATTCAGACATGTTTTTGTGTGTCTTCAAAGAAAACCACCTGGTATGCCTTCCTGCGGGGATAAAGGCTCAGACCAGATTTTTCAAAAATTTCAGGAAGAGATGATGATGAAAAATCTGTTTGATAAGATGGCTGTCACGCCGACCGGCTGTCTTGGTCCATGTATGATGGGTCCAACAGTTGTTGTTTATCCTGATGCTGTATGGTACGGCAATGTTAAACCGGAAGATGTACCGGAGATTATAGAAAAGCATATCCTTGGGGGAGAACCTGTTGAAAGGCTGATAACATCTAAGGGAAGACCCCCAGCTATATTTTAAAAAAAGCCCCATTCAGGGGCTTTTTGCAAATCATTTGCAAATTTTCCCTAACTCTTTTATACTTTTTTCATGAAGATATCAGACCTGCTTAAACAGATTAAAAGAAGTGTATCATTTGAGTTTTTTCCTCCAAAAACACCTGAAGGTGAGGAATCCCTTTTCAAAACAATAAAAGAGCTTGAGTTTATAAAACCTACATTTGTTTCTGTTACTTACGGTGCAGGGGGAACAACAAGGGAAAGAACAATAAGAGTAGTAAAGAGAATACACACACAGACAGATCTTACCGTTATGGCTCATCAGACATGTATAGGACACACAAAAAAAGAGATAATTGATATACTAAACCAGTACAAAAATATAGGTGTTCAGAATGTTCTTGCCCTCAGGGGAGACATTCCTCAGGGACAGGAAGAAAGTTTTGTATTTCCCCCAGACGGATGCAGATATGCAAATGAGCTTATTTCTCTGATAAGGGAAAATTTTGGAGACTGGTTCAGCATTGGAGTTGCAGCATATCCTGAAGGTCACCCTGAAAGCCCTGATATTGACACGGATATACACTTTTTTAAGAAAAAGGTTGATGCAGGAGCTGAATTTGCCATAACACAGATGTTTTTTGACAACTCATATTTTTACAGGTTTATGGATAAACTCCAGAAAGTTGGGGTGGATATACCTGTTATTCCCGGAATAATGCCGATCACAAATTTTAAACAGATAAAAAAGTTTGCAGATATGTGCGGTGCTACGATACCCTCAGATCTGATTAAGAGACTCCAGCCTGTAGCAGACAGACCTGAAGAGGTTGAAAAAATAGGGATAGAGTTTGCCGTAAAACAGTGTGAAGACCTTCTAAAAAATGGTGCTAAAGGACTGCATTTTTACACCCTAAATAAATCAAAAGCCACAGTCCAGATATACAAAGCTGTAAAGGATCTTATTTAATGGGGGTGTTTTTCCATAAACTCTTCCCAGCTCATCTTAAATCTGTAATAGAGCCATTTTGCAACAGCCTCTTTTGAGTCCTCAGACATATTTTTTCCTATTGGAGGCATAACTCCAAAGATTTTATAAGCCATAGGAAGACATACGCCCTTGTCTTTGGAAGGGTTTGTTATGTAGTCTTTAACAAAGTTTACAAACTCCCTTTCGGAGGGATAAAACTTTTTAACCCTTGCCGACACCTCAGACATAGGAGGTGCTTTAAATGGAGGCTTTTTCCCTTCTTTTACCATCTTTCTGATGTCCCTGATCTGCTCAGGGCTTACCGTTTCCCAGTGGCACATTGAGCAGTTATTCTGATAGATTAAATACCCTTTTTTAATCTCAGCTTCCGGAGGAGGTGAAGGTCTGTTCTGACAGCCTACTGTAATAAGAGAGATAATCCCTAAACTTAAAATAACTTTCTTCATCTTAACCCCCTA
>JALVEY010000088.1 GCA_027030485.1 Persephonella sp. | reverse complement strand
ATTTTCTTCCATAAAATTCCTGTTTCCTATTATTACCTGCCTGCTGTCAACAACAGCCTTAACCCCCCTGCCGGGAAATGTCTTTAAATCTTCTACCTTCCTGTCATAAAAAGGTATGTGTGGCAAAACAGCATCAACAACAGGGTGTTTAGACTGGGAAAGGGCAGGATATGCAAATTTCAGCATATTCTTGTCATAGATCATGCTTTCCACAACAGCAAGTTTCCCCTCGGTTATCGTTCCTGTTTTGTCAAAAAAAGCTGTATCCACCTCAGGTATTCTTTCTATAACGTCAGGATTTTTTAAAAGAATACCCTCTTTAGCTCCCCTTCCAACAGAAGAAACAACAGCTATAGGTGTTGCAATCCCCAGTGCACACGGACAGGCTATAATAAGAACAGAAACAGAAGCCAAAAAAGCTATGTCAGGTCTATCAAAAATATACCATAAGTCAAAAGTTATTATTGATATTACAAGAATAGACGGGACAAATACAGCCACTATCCTGTCTGCAAGTCTGCCGATAGACGGTTTTTTTTCCTGTGCTTCAAAAAGAAGTTTTGTCATCTGGGAAAGGAATGTTTCTTTTCCTGTTCTTACAGCTTTCAAAATGATATAGCCGTCTGTATTAATGGTTCCTCCTATAACACTATCCCCTTCTTTTTTTAGAACAGGAATAGACTCACCTGTTATCATTGATTGATCCACTTCTGCAGAGCCTTCAACTATAACGCCGTCAACAGGAATTTTTTCTCCTGTTTTAACAACAACAAGATCTCCCTTTACAATACTGTCAGCAGGAACTTTTATCTGTTTACCATCAACAAGGAGTGTGGATTCCTGAGGCTTAAGGTTTAAAAGTTTTTTCATAAAATCTGTTGCCTTATTCCTTGAACGGGTTTCAAGGTATCTACCCATAAGAACAAAAGTTATTATTGATGCCGAACCTTCAAAGTAAAGATTTCTCATCTGGGGGGTAAAGATTTCAGGAAGGATCATAACTAAAATAGAGTAAAAAAAAGCTGCAGATGTTCCAATAACTACAAGCAGGTTCATATCGGCTATTCTGTTTTTTAGTCCACCTAAGGCAGATCTGTAGAACTCAAATCCGCAGTAAAACTGAACAACAGAAGCCATCAGAAGAATCAGGATATTTTTGGTAGTAAAAAACTGGTTAAGCAGAGGTTTTTCAAGGGGGGGAATGCTGGCAAAATGGAGTAAAAATATAAAAACGGTAAGGGTCAGGGAAATAAAAAATCTTTTTCTAAGATCCTTCTCTTCTTTTAACTTTTTTTTTCAAAACTTTCTGTGTCTTCAGAAGCTTCATAACCAAGATCTTTTATTTTCTGGATAATATCCTGTTTTGATATTTTTGATGGATCATACTCAAAAACACCCCTTGATGTTGCAAGATTTACAGAAGCAGATATTACCCCATCTGTAGCTTTGAGGGTTGCTTCTATACCTGCAACGCAACCTGCACAGTGCATTCCTGATATATTAAGCTCAAGCTTTTCAGTATCTCCAGAAGTTTTATCAGCCTTTCCATCTTTTTCCTTTTTTCCAAAGAAAAACCAGCCTATACCTCCTATCATCAGCATTGAGACAGAAAGAACCGCAATTTTGTCCAACACATTCCTCCTGATAAGTTTATAACCATAATTTATACCTGTTTTAAAGAAAAAAAAAGGGTTTTCTGCTAAAATTACGAAAAGATAATTATGATGATAACAGAGGAAAAGATATACATTAAAGGTTTTAGAAGCTGGGCTGAGATCAGCAGAGACAGACTGATCCATAATGTTAAAACTATTTACAGCAGTATAAATAAACAGATATTTGCGGTTGTAAAGGCTGACGCCTACGGACACGGGGCATTGAAGATCTCAAAAATCCTTCAGGAAATTCCTTATGTTAAATACCTGTGCGTTGCAACAGCAGAAGAAGGAAAGGAGTTAAGGGAAAAGGGTATAAAAAAGGATATTCTTGTTTTAGGGGGAATACTGAGAGATGAGATAAAATGTTTCAAAGAATACAGCCTTGTTCCTGTAGTTTCTGATTTTGAGCAGTTAAAGATAGTTAAAGAAAACAATATCCAGAAGATACATATCAAGATTGATACAGGAATGCACAGGCTTGGCTTTCTTCCGGATGAGGTGGAGGATCTTACAAAAAAAATCAACGGTTTAAAGGTTGAAGGGCTTATGTCCCACTTCCCATCTGCCGATACCGACCCTGAGTTTACACAAAAGCAGATAACAGAATTTGAAAAGGTTGTAAAAAAGTTCAGATCTTACGGTATTGATCCTGAATATGTTCATCTTCAAAACAGCGCAGGTCTTATGTATGACTGTGATTACTGTAATGCTGTAAGAATAGGTATATCAATCTATGGTGAAAAGCCTTCAGACAGCTTTAACATTCCTGTAAAGACTGTAATGTCAGTAAGATCAAAAATTATTACTGTGAAAGAGATAAAAAAAGGTCAGACCGTTTCTTACGGAGGAAGGTTTAAAGCAGACAGGGATATGAAAATAGGTGTTGTGGCCTTTGGATATGCTGACGGACTTCCAAGGGAATTATCTAACAGGGGTTATTTTTTGATTAATGACAGAAAGGTTCAGATAGTAGGGACGGTAACAATGGATATGACGAT
>JALVEY010000087.1 GCA_027030485.1 Persephonella sp. | reverse complement strand
TTGTAAACTATTACTTTAGCAGGAATACCGATCTCTACCTTTTTCTCCTCCTGAACCTCAAAACCTATACCCATTTTCAGCCCCTGTACAGTTTTTTATTAAAAATATATTCTTCAACTTCAGGAAGTACAAGGTATTTTATTGATCTGTTAGTTTTTATCCTTTCCCTTATCTCTGTTGAAGACACATCTATCCTTCTCCTGTCAAAGTAATAAACAGCACCCTCTTTTTTTGAAATACTGTTATCAGTCCTTAAATCCATAAAGGGAAAATTCTTTTTTAGGTAATTTTTTACGTCATCATAACTGTCCTTTCCCCTCCCTAAAACTATAAAAGAGGTTAACCCCGAAAGTTCTTCAGGCTCTTTCCATTTGTGGAGGGTTAAAAAAGCATCTGTTCCAACTATGAAAACCGGTAATAAACCTTTTTCTCTGTATGCTTTTATCGTATCTATAGTAAAAGACTTTCCTTTTCTTTTTATCTCTATATCATCTACACTAAAAAAAGGATTGTTTTTTATTGATATTTTAATCATCTGTAATCTGTCCTCAGCAGATGCTCTGCTTTCAGGTTTCAGTGGAGAATGGTAAGTGGGAATAAAGATTATCTTTTGAAGATTGTAAAATTCCCTGACATCCTCAGCTATTCTCAGGTGTCCTATATGAATTGGATCAAAACTCCCGCCATAAATTCCTACCATCATCTTTATCAAAAGCCCCCAAAAGGGGGCATCTTTTTATTTTTTCAGTATAGGCATAACTGTGAATATTTTAGAACCGCCTCTCTGGATAAACAGCAGTACAGAATCTCTACCTTCCTTTTCAGCCTTTTTAATCTCTTTCCAGAAATCCTGTGCTGATCTTACAGGCTTTCTGTTAATTGTTAGAATTACATCCCCTGTTCTTACTCCTGCTTCTTCAGCAACAGATCCGTATTTTACACCTAATACAAAGACCCCGTAAGGAACCTTAGGAATTCTGTACCTTTCAACCAGATCTGGAGTTATATCTTTTACTATAATACCGTATTTTGCTTCCATTTCTTGCATGTTTGTGGATGAAACTTCTTCTCCATCCCATGGACCTGTTTTGACGTATATATCTTTTTTCTTTCCGTCTCTTATTACGGTGATTTTAATTTTTGTTCCTGGAGGATTTCTCATCACATACTTCTGGAGCTGGGAAATTTTTGAAACAGGTTTATCATTTACGGCTACAATTATATCTCCGGATTTAATGCCTGCTTTTTCTGCAGGTCCTCCTTTAACAACCTGAGCAACAAGTACACCTTTTTTGACACCGAAATGTTTTGCAAGTTCGGGGGTTAGAGGTTGTATAATAACACCTATTTTACTTCTTTTGACCTTTCCGTATTTCAAGATCTGATCCATAACCCATTTTGCCTGATTAATGGGAACTGCAAATCCAAGACCCTGCGCTCCCATTATAATCGCCGTATTAATCCCAATAACCTCACCCTTGAGGTTTATCAGGGGTCCACCTGAGTTTCCCGGATTTATAGCAGCATCTGTCTGTATAAACCCCTCTCCAGGATGTCCTGGCATTTCTCTATCAAGTGCAGAAACAATACCCATTGTAACAGTTCCTGTTAAACCAAGTGGGCTTCCGATCGCAATGACTGTTGTTCCCGGCTTTAACCTGTCCGAATCTCCTAACTGAAGCTTGTATTTTTCAGCATACTTTTCTATTCCTTCCTTGAAAGGAACAGCTATAACAGCTACATCGCTCATTTTATCTGTTCCTATTATCTTGGCATCAATCACAACATCATTTTTGAACTGAACTTTTATGTTCTGGGCATTTTCGACAACATGGTTGTTTGTCAGTAGATAAACAAGTTTTTTCTTATGATCCACTTTCACAATGAATCCTGAACCAAGTCCTTCCTGTCTTTCTTTGAACTCAGGTACATTCGGCACGCCAAAAAAGTCTCCAAAAGGATTTCCTGCAAAGGGGTTGACTACTTTTACCTCTTTGATTGTGAAGATAGTTGCAACTCCAGGAGAAACTTTTTCAACCAACTCTATTCTTTCTTCTTCAAGCTGCTGCATCAGGGAAGTTCCATAAGACACCTGAAGAACAATGAATAAAGGAAGAAGAATATGTACGAACCTTCTCATTTAAAATCCTCCAAAAATATTTTTAGTTATTAATCTAATACTATAATTACCTTGTGAAAATACAGTGAAAGAAATTATAATACTTTTATGCAGATTAAAGCTTTCTTAATTGATCTTGATGGTGTTTTAACAAAAGATGAGGATTTTTCTCCTATTGAAGGGGCTGTAGAGTTTATCAGTTATCTTAATAAAGAGGGTATTCCCTTTGTAATTGCCACAAGCAACTCAAGGTTTTCACCTGAGGATATATTCTCAAGAATGAAAAAAAATGGTTTTGATATTTCCCAAAACCGGATAATCACCCCTCTTGTAGTTGCACCGGAAGTTTTAAAAAAAGAAGGAGTTAAAAAAATTTTTGTTATAGGCTCACAAAATCTAAAAGAATTTTTGAAAGAAAAAGATTTTGATATTTTAGAAAATCCTGAGGTTGATGGGGTTCTTATTGGTCTTGATAAAAAGTTCAATTTTCAGAAGATGAAGATAGGAACAACAGCATTAAAAACTTATGGGGCTAAACTTTATGCATTAAACAAGAATATAATATCAAAAGATGACGACGGTCTTTTGTTTCCAGGTGTTGGAACTGTTGCAAAAATGTTTTCAATTGCATGTCAGTGCAATCAGGATTTTAAACATTTTGGGAAGATGGGGGAAGATTACAACAGAGTTCTATTTGACAGACTTGCCATTAAGGAAAAAGAAAAGATAGCCATCATCAGTGATGATATATTTGTTGATCTGGATGGATACAAAAAATACGGTCTAAAAACGATCTTTGTTACAACAGGAAAGTATACGGAAAAAGACCTTGAAAAAAGTTCAAAAGTGGATATGGTCGTTCACAATCTAATGGAGATAATAAAAAAGGTGGATTTCAATGGTTAATAAAATTAAGTTGTATGCACAGCTGGTAAAGTTTGAACATACTATTTTTGCCCTGCCTTTTGTTCTTGCAGCTGTTTTTATAGTGGAAAAGGGTCTTCCACCTGTTGAAAAATTATTCTGGATTCTGATAGCTGCTGTTTCAGGAAGAACAGCTGGAATGGCGTTTAACAGATTTTTTGATCTTCCCTTTGACAGGCTTAATCCAAGAACAAAAAACTGGGTTTCTGTGACTGGTGCTGTTAAAGCAGGAGAGATACTGTTTCTTGCTGTAGTATCATCAGCTGTTTTAATATTTTCAGCTTATAAGCTTAATAAACTTGCTTTTTATCTGTCGCCTGTTGCTGTCTTTCTTTTGATTGTTTATCCTCTCGGGAAAAGATTTACAAACTTTGTCCATCTGATACTTGGAGCAGTTTACTTTATCATTCCTGTAGCCGTATCTGTTGCCCTAAAAGGAGAGATTGAGATCTCAACCGTTTTCTTAGGGCTTGGTATGGCTTTCTGGGTGGCTGGGTTTGATATTTTTTATGCCCTTCAAGATGTGGAGTTTGACAGAAAAGCCGGTGTTCACTCTATTCCGGCAAAGTTCGGAATTAAAAAAGCGATACTGTTTGCAAGGGTTTTTCATCTGCTTACATTTGTTTTTCTTGTTTTGACCGGTTATTTTGCAGAATTAGGCTACATTTATTATGCAGGTCTTATGATTCTTACAGGATTTTTGATTTATGAACATACATTAATAAAGGAAGATGACCTTTCAAAGATAAATATGGCATTTTTCACTGTAAATGGGTATATCAGCATAATGTATATGATAGTTGTGATTTTGGATATTTTTTTGAAAATCTGATATATTAGCTGAAAAAAGGAGGGCTGATAATGTTCGCCGATGTCCTTGAAATAAAAGATATTCTTCCCCATAGATACCCTTTTTTGCTTATTGACAGAATTATTGAGCTTGATATACCAAATCTAAAGGTTAGAGCTCTTAAAAATGTTACGGTAAATGAGGAGTTTTTTAATGGGCATTTTCCTAATTATCCTGTGATGCCTGGTGTTTTGATCATTGAAGCGATGGCACAGGCAGGAGCTTACCTTATGATAAAAAAATTAAAAGCTGAAGGAGCAGATGGTAATTTTACCGTTCTTTTTGCAGGAATTGACAGTGCAAAGTTCAGAAAACCTGTTCGTCCCGGAGATCAGATAATATTTGAGATAGAAGGGTTAAACATAAAAAAAAGCATGGGAAAGATAAAAGGTGTGGCAAAGGTGGACGGTCAGGTTGTATGCGAGGCTGTTTTAATGGCTGCATTGAGAAAATCCTGATCGTTTTAATCGATCTCAACCTTTTTCTTGACAGGGTCGTAAACACCTCCTGTTATCATACCGATAATAAATTGGGTAAAAAAGACCCATATCCCAATAATAACCGCTTTTAAAAAGAAATTATCATTCCCTAAGAAATCATTTAGAGCGTCTGTAAGAAAATATTTCCCTATTTTGTACTTAAGAATATTCCCATAAAGAGCTGTGAAAAGTATTGATGCAAGAGGGTGTATAAAACCAAAAAAAACAATCAAACCGGCAATGGAGATCAATGTTATCTCAAAACATCTTAAATACAGATCTAAAGATGTGAAAATATTCATAAATTCAGAAAGAATATCTTCCTTGCCTCCCCCAGACAGGGATAAAACTCCATACCATATAATGATCAGTATATATGCAGATATTAATGAAGAAACATACCCTGCTAAAAAACCTAATGTGATAATCTTTATTGTAGCTTTTGTAAATTCTGATATTAAAAACTTTAGAATTAAAAAATTTCTATACATCTCCCCCTCCTTTATTAATAAACAACATATTTTTTAGATAATATCTGACTAAATCAGATTTTGTGCACTGAAAGAGTAAAACCCTTTTTTCCCTATTATAATATGATCAAGAAGCTCAAATCCAAGCTGGATAGACAGTTTTTTTATGTTTTCTGTAAAATTAATGTCTTCTTTAGACGGCTCGGGAGATCCTTCAGGGTGGTTGTGAGCAAGAATAATTCCGTAAGAGTTGTATCTTAAGGCAGGAATAAATATGTCTCTCGGTTTAAGATTAAGAACATTTAAAGATCCTATAGCGATTATCTCTTCCCCAAGAAGCTGGTTCATCGTGTTTGTATAGAGTGCCACCATCTTTTCCTGTTTTTCCTTAGAAAGCCACTTAAGATACCTGTAAACATCATCTGGTGAGCTGAAGCTCAGTTTTTCCTCATCTTCCTCAATTCTTTTTAATATCTCTTTTATGGCTAATATCTGGAGGGATTTTGCTTTACCAACACCTTTTATTTTTAAAAGATCTTCTATTGAGATATTTTTAAGATTTTTAAGGTCTTTACCCCCTAATACTCTGTCTGCAAGACCTAAAACATTAAGATCCTTTGTGCCTTGCCCAAGCAGTAAAGCAAGAAGCTCAACATCTGAAAGTGATTCAATACCGTAATTTAGGGCTTTCTCCCTTGGGAGAAGGTCGTCAGGAAGTTCTTTTATCTTTTTTTTGTATATATACTTTTTAAAACTCATATTCCCCCTGCACACTTTTTTCAAAATATAAACTCTTATTTTTCATAAATCAACGGCAGAGTATATAATAGAAATAAAAAAGAGGTGAAAAGATGAAGAAGATACTTACCGTTTTAATGGCTTTTTTCCTTTCTGTTTCTTCTTTTGCCAAGGATAATCCTGTTGTGGTAATAAAAAGAAGTATGG
>JALVEY010000086.1 GCA_027030485.1 Persephonella sp. | reverse complement strand
GGGGTTGAGTATGTTTACTCATACGCAGGTGATGGGTTTGGTATAACAACAGTCAGGTTTTATGTTGGATCAAACCCTGAAGATGCCCTTGTAAGGCTGTACAGCAAGCTTAATTCAAACATGTACAGAATGCCCCCGGGAACAATGCAGCCTATAGTGAAACCAAAATCTATAGATGATGTTCCGATACTGTCTCTAACGTTTTACAGCAAAAATTACAGCTCATACGAGATTAGAAGATTTGTTGAGCAGGTTGAAGATGAGATTAAACAGCTAAAAAATGTTTCTGAAACAACAATAATAGGATCAAAACCAAAGACTATATACGTTTATTTTGATCCTGTAAAACTAAACGCCTATAACATAATGCTGCCTCAGGTTGTCCAGTCCCTTAAACAGGCAAACTTTACCCTCCCTTCAGGAGAGTTTGATGAAAACAACTACAGGGTAAAAGTAAGAACAGGCGAGTTTTTGAAAAGTATTGAAGATGTGAAAAATGTTGTTGTCACTGTTTACAACGGAAAACCGATATTCATAAAGGATGTCGCACAGGTTTTTGAAGGGGAAGGTGAGCCTACAAATTACGTCCAGTTTGGGTACGGGGTTCATGGAGAAGGAAACAGAAATGAGACCTTCAATGCTGTTACCCTCGCAGTAGCGAAGAAAACAGGGAGCAACGCAGTTGTAGTGGCTGATACGATACTCCACAAATTGGAAGATATGAAAGGAAAGGTTATCCCCAATGATATATATGTGAAGGTAACAAGAAACTACGGTGAAACAGCAACGGAAAAAGCAAATGAGCTTATTGAACACCTTCTGATAGCAACATTCTCAATAGTCCTTCTGATAGCTGTTACACTTGGATGGAGAGAATCACTTATCGTTGCTGTAACAATCCCTGTTACACTTGCCATTGCCCTTTTCCTGAGTGAGCTTTACGGCTACTCACTTAACAGGGTTACCCTTTTTGCACTTATATTCTCCATAGGTATTCTTGTGGATAACTCTATTGTTGTTCTTGAAAACATACACAGATGGTTTGAGATGAGGAAGCTCCCTCCCGACGAAGCCGCTGTTGTTGCAACAGATGAGGTTGGAAATCCAACTATACTGGCAACATTTGCCGTTATTGTTGCCCTGCTTCCGATGGCATTTGTTACAGGAATGATGGGACCGTACATGAGACCTATTCCTATTAACTCTTCTGTTGCTATGTTTTTCTCAATGCTTGTTGCGTTTATACTAACACCTTATCTGGCAATTAGATGGCTGAAACATGAAGCTCAAGAGCTTACCCCTGAAGATCTTGAAAAAGAGGAAGAAAAAACAGCAGGTTTCCTTGCAAAGCTATTTGAGAAGATATACATACCCCTTTTTAAAAGTAGAATAAAAAGATGGCTGTTTTTAGGGGCAATGGGACTGCTTCTTGTTGTTTCTGTAGGTCTTCTTGTGAAAAGGGCTGTTCTTGTAAAAATGCTCCCTTACGACAACAAAAGCGAGCTTTTCATAGTACTTGATATGCCTGAAGGAACAACCGTTGAGAACACATATCTGGTAGCCAAAAAACTTGCAGATTATGTAAAAAATGTTAATGAGGTTAAAAATTACGTGATATATGCAGGTGTTCCTGCACCTTTTGATTTTAATGGTCTTGCAAGACATTACTACATGAGAGAAGCCCCCCACTATGCGATGATAAAGGTAAACCTTATAGGCAAGCACGACAGGAAAGCCCAGTCCCATGAGATAGCAGAGAGAATAAGAGACGACATATACAAAATAGCAAAAGAAAACGGGGCAAAATATGTGGCCGTCGTTGAACCTCCTCCGGGACCACCTGTTTTATCCCCAATAGTTGCAGAGGTTTACGGTCCAGATCATAAGGTTCAGCTTCAGATAGCACAGGAAATAAAAAAGATATTTGAGGAAACACCCGGTATTATTGATGTTGGGATATATGCAAACCTTCCACAGAGGGAGTACATACTGAAGATAGACAGGGAAAAGGTAAGAAAATACCAGCTAAATGAAGAGGTTATAGTGAAAACGATGAGGATAGCCCTTGCAGGCTATTCTGTAGGTTTTATCCATTCAGGTAAAGATCTCCACCCTGTAAACATAGTTGTAAGACTTAACGACAGAAGCAGAGAATCACTTGATAAACTTCTTTCTATGAAGATACCTACGCCAAAAGGTGGAATACCTATTAAAACATTCGTGGAAGTGGAAAAAGGCAGTTCACAGAATGATATATACAGAAAGAACCTTCAGAAGGTCGTTTATGTTATAGCAAATATAAATGATACAATAGGCTCCCCTGTTTACCCGATAATAGACCTGTGGGACAAGATAAAACAGATAAAAACACCTGATGGTAAAGGTATAACAGAGCTTTTAACCCACCAGCCTGAGCTTGAAGACAAATACTATGTAAAATGGGATGGTGAATGGCAGATAACTTATGAAACATTCAGGGATATGGGAATAGCTTTTGCCGTTGCTATAGTTGTTCTTTATATGCTTCTTGTTGGTTGGTTTGGGTCATTTAGAATGCCTGCTGTGATAATGTCCCCGATACCGTTTACCCTTGTTGGAATAGTTCCGGGACACTGGCTGATGGGCGCATTCTTCACAGCAACATCAATGATAGGTTTTATAGCGCTGGCAG
>JALVEY010000085.1 GCA_027030485.1 Persephonella sp. | reverse complement strand
TTAGGCATACATACTTCTATTGTTGAGCAAGCAAAACTGTTATACATACTAAATTGATTCTTTAAAATAAGTTCTAACTTCCTGATCCAACATATTTCTGTCTTTGACTGAGCATAACAGCAATACCTTTGTATTGTCATCACTAAAATTGTTTAAATTATCTAATAACTCTAAAATTGCTCCATGTATATGCTCATTTCCAGAAGAAGCTATCGCATCAATATTTTTTATATAAACTATGCAAGGTTGTAAGCGGTTAATCCTTTCAAAAAGTTTTCTAATAGATTTTTCCATTTCTCCAAACCATCTTGTTCTAAACCACGTAGCCCTAACTACCAAATACGGACAATGTAATCTTTGGCATGTCATAAAAGCTATTGTTGATGCTATTTTTTCAGAAAACGACAAATCATGAGTCAATAAAATTGGCTTAAAGTGAGGTTTCTTGGAGAAATCTTCTGCAACTTGCTTGATCCTATTAATAATGTCCTCATTTTCAATTTCATTACTTCTATTTCTTGGTTTTTCTATATGAAATTCCCTTAAAGCCGATGGTTTAACACTATTTTTAGCATACAATAAATCCTTCTGGATTATAAAATCTCTTCCCTCCAAGACTGCTTGTAACAGACTTTCATTTAATAGTTGAAGTAGATCTGCGCCGGTAAAACCAATAGTTTGCTCAGCAATTTCATCCAAATTTATGTTTTCATATTGGCCTTTTGTATAATTATTTAAAAGTATTTTGAGGATCTTTTTTCTTTCTTCAGCATCTGGCGGATCAAACTCTATCTCAAAATCAAACCTTCCCGGTCTTCTGAGTGCTGGATCAAGAGCCTCCGGTCTGTTTGTTGAACCTATTACTACAACATGACCTTTTGATACTTCTTTTTCTAAACCGTCCATCAAGCTTAAAAGCTGCCCCACTAATCTTGGTTCAAGTTCACCTTTTGTTAAATCTCTACTTGGTGCAAGAGAATCCAGCTCATCTATAAAGATAATCGCTAAATTTTCTTCTTCTGCTCTTTCTTTAGCCAGTGCAAAAATTTGCCTTAGTCTCGATTCGCTTTTTCCATAATATTGGGAGATTATTTCCGGACCTCTTATCATAATTGGATCCGATAGATCTAACTTTTTAGCTAAAGTTTTCATTAGTAGTGTTTTTCCCGTCCCAGGAGGACCATAAAATAGCAATCCTTTAGGTGGTTTCTTGCCGGGAAATCTACCGTCTTTAAGAGATAAAAAGAGACCTACAATTTTCTCGAGAACTTCTTTTTTTATGTAAACTTCTTGTTGAATTTCCTTTACTTTTTCTTTAACGATCTCTTTGAACTCATTTGACATCTTTTCTCCTCATATACTCATCAATATTCACTAAATCCCATTTGAATTTGCCTTTTGATGTGAAAAGCGTAAGAACCTTGAAGTCTATTGTCTTGTCATTGTAAAGGATTTTATAAGCCATTTTCCTTGCCTTTAGCTCTTCATAATGAATCACTGCAGAAACAGGCTTGAGAATAATCCAGATTGTAGCATTTTTAACATCTTTATATTTTTCTACAGTTTCATCAATTTTCTTCAAAGGCTCAAAAGTTCCGATTAAGGTTTCTATTTCCACGTAAATTTCTTCGCCTTCTTTAGAGTAAATTAAATCCGGAATCACTTTTCCTTCTAATATTGGAGTTTCTACCTTCATTATTTTATCTTCTAAAATTTCGTTTATGAATTCACAAAGTTCTTCAAAATTGTTTATTATTCTCTTTTTTCTCTTTATCAGGTCATTCAGCAAATAGACAAAAGTGGCAACTTTTAGAGGATATTGAATCTTATCTGAGGCATCAGTACCTCTTCTAACAAATATGGAAAATTTTCTATGAGTATAATCTAAATATCTTTCGTATTTTTTTAGATTGCCGAAAAATTCATCTAAAGGACTAACCCCAAGGATCTTAGAACAAAACCTTTCATATTTTGTATCATTAGGCAGACAGGTATAAACACGAAGTCCCTCAAATTTTAGAGCATTTTTAGCTTTATCCAAATTCTTTGGCTTAACTGCTACAACCAAAATACCAAACTGCTGTAAAAATCCTGATTCAAGACGACTTCTGACCGTTTTTACAAATTCATCTACTGGAAAGTACATTTTTCTTGCATCAAGAAACTCTATTTTATATTCAAAATTGAATTGATCTAATGAGTGCGGATCCAATGAATCAACAATCTCTTCTATTCCTTCCTCAAAAAGTTCTGGTTTTCTAAATGTTATTTTTGGATGTTTATCTGTTATTTCACGGAACAGTTCTTTTAAGGAATAGATTATAGGAACATGCCAGTTGTATTTGTCTTCACCTATCAAAACAACAAATGGTGAATTAAAACTTTCGCTGAAACTTCTTGGTAATCTTTTGTCACAGTTAATGAGTTCTTCAAAAATAGGTAGCTGATTTTGTCCTCCAGAAGATACCATTGTTTCTACACCGCTTTGAATATCTGTGGTTATTAATTCAGTGCCTAAATCTAAATTTTGCTTTAAAAGATTTTTATGCTCCAGATCTAAATTAAAAAAAGAAACGGAATTTTCGGTTTTGTTCTTATCCATCTGTACACCCTTAACAAGATTTGTATTGAAGAAAGTCGGAAATTGATCTATTTTTGCAGTAAATAACTCC
>JALVEY010000084.1 GCA_027030485.1 Persephonella sp. | reverse complement strand
GTACCAAAAACTATTAAAAAACAGAAAGTTTATTTCGGGGACGTGCCCCTTTTAACAGAACATGCCTACTTTATAATAAATGGATCGGAAAGGGTTATCGTTTCACAGCTTATAAGATCTTCAGGAATATTCTTTGAGGCAAAAGAAGATAAAACCAAGGACATCTTAACAAGAATAATATATAAAGGCTCAATAATACCGGAAAAAGGCTCAAGGCTTGAGTTTGAGTATGCAACAAATGTTGAGATATTCCACGCAAAGATAGACAGAAGAAAACTACTTGGAACTACAATCTTAAGGGCTTTTGGTCTTGATACAGCTTACAAAATACTCAAAAAGTTTTACGGTGATGTAAAAAGGTTTGAAGTCAAAGATGGTAAGATCTTTGATGATAAGGGAGTTGAGCTTTCAAAAGACGAGCTTGTTGAGCAGCTGAAAAATGATGAGATATTCATAACATACACAGCAGAAGAAAAAGATGAGAGAGGAAATCTCGTAACGATAAGAAGGGAAATTTCTGTTGAACCTGAAAATCTTGATAAATACCTGAATGACGACAGGATCAATATAGAGGAGATCGTTGCAATCTCACCTCTTGTTTTCAGAAAGTCCCTTTACGGAAACATCCTGATAGAAACTTTAAAGAAAGACCAGCCCCAGATTAATGCAAGCTTTACCTTTAGAGATGCTGCGAGGGTTGATATCTACAGGAAAATGAGACCTACAGATACAGCTGTAATGGATCCAAAAGCATTCTTAAGAAGAGCAAACGAACTGTTTGAAAATATATTTTATGATTCGCAGAGATACGATCTGTCTAAAGTTGGAAGGGTAAAACTGAATGCAAAAGTTCATGAGATTCCGGAATTTATAAAACCTCTGGATCTTGATACGCTCCTTGAGGATTATCCGCCTCTTGCTCTTGGTGAAGATATTAAGGTAGGAAAAGAAACAATACCAGCGGGAACAAAAATAGATGAATCGATTTTACAAAAACTTAAATCTAAAAAATTCAAACAGATAAAAGTTCAGCCTTATCTTGATGAAGAAGCCAGATTTGTTCTGCTTCCTGATGTCGTTGCTATCGTTAAGTATCTCCTTGAATTAAGGCTTGGTAAAAAAGAGTTAGATGACATTGCACATCTTGGAAATAGAAGGGTCAGACCTGCAGGTGAACTGCTTGAAAACCAGACAAGGCTTGGACTTGTAAGAATGAACAAAGCCTTCAAAGATAGAGTTGCAACTGTTGATATAGAGGATCCAAACCTGAAAGTGGCTGATATGATAAATCCAAGATACGTTACAGGCTCTATACTTGAGTTTCTGAAAGGTGGTCAGCTTTCACAGTTTATGGATCAGGCTAACCCACTCGCAGAGCTTACACACAAAAGAAGACTTTCTGCACTTGGTCCGGGAGGTCTAACAAGAGACAGTGCAAAGTTTGAGATAAGAGATGTTCACCCAACCCATTACGGAAGGGTCTGTCCTATAGAAACGCCTGAGGGACAGAATATCGGTCTTATTTCTTCAATGACAGTGTTTGCCACAATAAATGAGTTTGGTTTCCTCGTATCGCCATACAGAAAAGTAAAAAATGGTGTTGTGACAAATGAAATAGAGTATCTTGCAGCTTATGATGAAGAAAAGTACGTTATAGCTCAGGCGAATGCACCCATAGATGAAAAAGGTAAGTTTATAAATGAAAGAGTTCTTGCAAGAGCAAAAGGAGACATAAGACTTGTTTCCCCTAAGGAAGTTGATTATATGGATGTGTCTCCCAAACAGGTTGTGTCTGTTTCTGCATCACTGATACCTTTCCTTGAGCATGACGATGCCAACAGGGCGTTGATGGGATCAAATATGCAGCGTCAGGCTGTTCCTCTTCTAAAAACAGAGTATCCCCTTGTTGGTACAGGAATGGAAAAAGTTATCGCAGAACATTCAGGAGCTGCCATAATAGCTAAAAGAGGTGGTGTTGTAGAATCTGTTTCTGGAGACAGAATAGTAATAAAAGTAAATCCTGAGGAGATAAACACAGACGATCCACTTGATATAGGTCTTGATATATACGAACTAATGAAGTTCAAGGGATCAAATCAGGCAACCTGTATGAATCAGCGACCCCTGGTTAGAAAAGGGGATACTGTTGTTGCCGGTTCGGTAATAGCAGACGGAACATCAACATATAAAGGTGAACTTTCCCTTGGAAAAAATGTTCTTGTTGCATTTATGCCCTGGAGAGGATACAACTTTGAGGACGCTATCGTTATCTCAGAAAGGCTTGTTAAAGATGATGTGTTCACATCTATTCATATAGAAGAGTTTACCTGTGAAGCAAGGGAAACAAAGTTAGGACCTGAAGAAATAACAAGAAATATTGTAGGTGTTAACGAGAAAGCCCTTGCAAATCTTGATGAGCATGGAATTGTTAGGGTTGGAGCTTATGTAAAGCCGGGAGATATACTGGTAGGTAAAGTAACACCAAAAGGTGAAACACAGCCCACGCCTGAAGAAAAGCTACTGCTTGCCATATTTGGTGAAAAAGCGGCAGATGTTAAAGACTCCTCTTTACGAGTACCAGCGGGGGTTGAAGGAATAGTTATAGATGTTCAAGTTTTTGCAAGAAAAAAACCTGGAAGAAAAGAAAACAGATATATACAACAGCTTATAGATGAAGAAATTGAAAGACTTGATAAAGAGCTTGAGGAGAAGAAAAAGTTCATTATTTCAAGAAGGGATGAACTTGTAAAAGAGTTGATTATAGGACAAAAAGTACTACGGGATATAAAAGTAGCAGGCAAAGTTATTTTGAAAAAAGGAGAAAAGATCACCACAGAAACAGCACCAAAAGTCCTAAGATTTATAGTGATAAATCCATCATTTTTGTCAAATAAGCAGGTTGTTGAGAAAGTTGAAAGTATAGTAAACAAAGCGAAACTACAGTTAGAGCTTTGGGAAAATATTTATGAGAAACAGAAGCAGCAGGCACAGAAAGGAGCTGATCTAAAACCTGGTGTCAATGAGCTTGTTAAGGTTTACATAGCCCAGAATCGTAAAATACAGGTTGGGGATAAGATGGCAGGAAGACACGGTAATAAAGGTGTTATATCCATAGTCCTGCCTGAGGAAGATATGCCATTTATGGAAGACGGAACTCCAGTTGACATAGTTCTTAATCCTCTGGGTGTTCCCTCCCGTATGAATGTTGGACAGATACTTGAAACACACCTTGGTCTTGCTGCTAAAAAATTAGGTGAAAAACTTGGTGAGGAACTGAAAAAGATTACAGGAAAAGAGGCTATCATCAAAAAAATCGTTGAGTACTACAAGATAGCAAACACTACAGGAGATAAAATTGTAGACAAGTACAGAGAGGAAGATCTGAAAGAACTTGAGAGATATCTGAACACACTGGATGAGGAAACATTAAAGGCTGTTGTTAAAGATCTTTCCCAGATAGGGATACCTGTAAGAACACCTGTTTTTGAGGGTGCAACAGAAAGGGATGTCAAAGAAATGCTTAAAGCTGCTGGATTCAAAGAAGATGGTAAAATGAAACTGATTGACGGTAGAACAGGTGAGCCGTTTGATCTTGAGGTTACAGCCGGATACATGTATATGCTCAAGCTTATACATATGGTTGATGACAAAATACACGCAAGATCAACAGGTCCTTACTCCCTCATCACACAACAGCCTCTTGGCGGAAGAGCACAGTTTGGTGGTCAAAGGTTCGGTGAGATGGAGGTCTGGGCTCTCGAGGCACACGGAGCGGCATACTCCCTGCAGGAGATGCTAACCGTTAAGTCTGACGATATAGAAGGTAGAAAAAGGGTTTATGAATCTATTGTTAAAGGAAAGTATTACTACGATATAGGTGTGCCGGAGTCATTCAAAGTCCTTGTTAGAGAACTGAAAGCCCTTGCCCTTGACGTTGAATGCAGACTTGAAGATGGTCAACAGCAGGCTTGCGATACTGTTGATATAGTATCAAAAAGTAAGAAAAAAGAGCTTTAATACAGGGGCATTGTCCCCTTTTTCCAAACTCTTAAAGGAGGTTTAAACCTTGATAGAAGAAAACAAAGCAAAAGGCTTGATGCCCTTTGAAAGTATAAGGCTTTCTTTAGCCTCACCGGAAAAAATAAGGGAATGGTCACACGGGGAAGTAAAAAAACCTGAAACACTCAACTACAGAACATTAAAGCCTGAAAAAGACGGACTGTTCTGTGCAAAGATATTCGGTCCTGTCAAGGATTATGAGTGTTTATGTGGGAAATACAAAAAGAAAAAATATGAAGGAACAATATGTGATAGATGTGGTGTTGAGGTAACCAGATCAGATGTTAGAAGGGAAAGATTTGGTCATATAGAGCTTGCCTCACCGGTGGCACACATATGGTATCTGAAATCAACACCGTCAAAAATAGGTAACCTTTTAGGTTTAACCTCAAGGGACATAGAAAGGGTTATATACTTTGAGTCCTACCTTATTGTTGAGCATCCTGAAGAAGAGGAAGAAGAGGCATTTGAGAACGATCCAAACACAATTCCCCTTATGGACGGAGCTTTAACAAAATATGTAAGGCTTTATGTGAAGTCTGAGGAAGAGTTTAGAGAGGCTTACGAGTACGAGCATTCAGAAAAATATGAATACGGTATGGGTGCAGAGAAAGTAAAGGATATTCTTTCAAGAATTGATCTTGAGGCATATGCAAATAAGCTTAGAAAGGAGATGAAGTCCTATGCTATAGGCTTTGATGAGCTTGGTCCTGAGTTCAAACAGTCTCAGGAAAGACTGTACAAGAAAGTTATAACAGAGATAGCAAGAAGATTTGCTGAAGTTGGACTTAAGTTTGGAGAGATCACACCTACAGATAAAGAGATAGATGCTGTTTTATCAAAAGATTACTACCTTGTTGTTGATCCTAAAGATACAGATCTTTTAAAAGGACAGCTAATTCATGAAGAGGAACTGAAGGATCTTGTTCCCAAGTATGGAGAAGGTGCATTTGTCGTTGAAAAAGGACCTTCAGCCCTTGAAAAGCTGTACAGGGATTACAGAGAAAAACATCCTGACATACCTGTGTTTGAGGTTATAAAAGACTCTGTTAGACAGACAATACTTAAAGAGGTTGCAGAGCAAAAGCTTAAAAAGTTAGTTAGAAGACTCAGACTGATAGAAGGTTTCATAAAATCTGGAAACAGACCTGAGTGGATGATACTTGATGTGATACCTGTTATTCCTCCAGATCTGAGACCCCTTATACCCCTTGACGGTGGAAGATTTGCAACATCTGACCTTAATGATCTGTACAGAAGGGTTATCAATAGAAACAACAGGCTTAAAAGGCTTATTGAGCTTGATGCTCCTGAGATAATTATAAGAAACGAAAAAAGAATGCTGCAGGAAGCTGTTGATGCTCTTATAGACAACGGTAGAAGGGGAAGAATCGTTACCCAGAACAACAGACCATTAAAATCTCTATCCGACTCACTTAGAGGAAAACAGGGAAGATTTAGACAAAATCTTCTTGGTAAGAGGGTTGATTATTCAGGAAGATCTGTTATTGTTGTTGGTCCGGAACTTGAGATGCACCAGTGTGGTCTTCCAAAGATCATGGCTCTTGAGCTTTTCAAACCTTTCATTTACAGAAGGCTTGAGGAAAAAGGGTACGCAACATCAATAAAAAATGCAAAAAGAATGGTTCAGGAGAAAGCTCCTGAGGTCTGGGAATGTCTTGAAGAGGTTGTAAAACAGCATCCTGTTCTTTTAAACAGAGCTCCAACATTGCACAGAATGTCTGTTCAGGCATTTGAGCCGGTTCTTGTTGAAGGTAAAGCTATAAAACTCCATCCCCTCGTTTGCCCTCCGTTTAATGCAGACTTTGATGGGGACCAGATGGCTGTTCACGTTCCTCTTTCTGTTGAGGCACAAATTGAGTCTTATGTGTTGATGCTTTCAACACAGAACATACTTTCTCCTGCACACGGTAAACCAATAACAATGCCTTCACAGGATATTATTCTTGGTGCTTACTATATGACTCAGGAAATAGATGATGCAAAAGGCAAAGGTAAAATGTTTGCAGATGAGGATGAGGCTATACTTGCCTATGATCTTGGAAAGGTTGATCTTCTTGCAAGAATAAAAGTTAAAAAGGACGGAAAAATCGTTGAAACCACAGTTGGAAGACTTATATTCAACAAGGTTCTTCCTGAAGGATTTAGATTCGTAAACGAGCCACTTGATAAAAAGAAAGTATCCAGGCTAATATCTGAGATATACGAACAGTTTGGGAATGAGATAGCCGCACAAACACTTGACAGATTAAAAGAGCTTGGTTTCGAATATGCTGCAAAAGCAGGAATTTCAATATCTGCAGATGATCTGGTTGTTCCAAAAAACAAGTGGGAGATTATTAGAAAAGCTGAAGAAGAGGCTGAAAAAGTATGGAAGCAGTATGTTGATGGAATAATTACAAAGGGCGAAAGACACAACAAGATCATTGATATATGGTCCCAAACAACAAATGAAGTAACGAGACTTCTGTTTGAGGAGCTTGAAAGAACAACAAGGGAGGAAAACGGTAAGAAATATCCGGGAATATTCAACCCGATCTATATGATGGCTCTCTCAGGAGCGAGAGGTAACAGAGATCAGATAAGACAGCTTGCCGGAATGCGTGGTCTTATGGCGAAACACTCAGGTGAATTTATAGAGACACCTATCAGATCAAACTTTAAAGAAGGTCTGACTATCGTTGAGTATTTCATATCAACATACGGTGCAAGAAAAGGACTTGCAGATACAGCACTAAAAACAGCTGTAGCAGGATACCTTACAAGAAGGCTTGTTGATGTTGCACAGGATGTTATTATCACAAATGATGACTGTGGAACACTCAACGGGCTTGATGTTTCTGCTGTGATTGAAGGTGGTGAGATAGTAGTTCCTTTAAAAGACAGGATAGTTGGAAGATACGCAGCTGAGGACATATATGATCCTTATACAGAAGAGCTTATCGTGGCAGCAGGTGAGGAGATTGATGAAGAAAAGGCTCAGGCAATTGAGAATGCAGGAATTGAAGAGGTAAAAATAAGATCTGTTCTGACGTGTGAACAGAAAAGGGGAGTATGTGCGAAATGTTATGGAAGGGATCTTTCCCAGAAAAAACTTGTTGATATAGGTGAGGCGGTTGGAATTATAGCAGCCCAGTCTATAGGTGAGCCGGGAACACAGCTTACAATGAGAACTTTCCATATAGGTGGTGCTGCAACAGCGAAAGCCGTTCAGACAAAACATGTTGCGTCTGTTGAGGGAACTATCAAACTACTTAATGTGAAAACTGTTGTTGACAAAGAAGGTAAAACACTTGTTATAAATAGGGACGGAGCTATTAAAATAGTTGATGAAGAAGGAAAAATAAAAGAGAGATTTCCTGTTCCTTATGGAGGTGTACTGAAGGTAAAAGACGGTCAAAAAGTAAAACCAGGAGATGTTCTTGTTGAGTGGGATCCATTCTCAATACCTATAATAGCTGAAAAATCAGGAACACTTGAACTCAGAGACGTTATTCTTGATGTCACCCTCAGGGAAGAGAGGGACAACATTACAGGTAAAACAATAATGGATATTTCTTTCATGAGGCCTAAAGATGCTGTTCTTCATACACCAAGAATGGTAGTAAAAGGAGATGACGGAAAAGAGTACAGCTACGACCTGCCTGTTAACACAATAATTATGCTTTCAAGAAACGATCTTGAAACAAAGTGGGATAAATGCCTTGCATGTTCCGAGGCAGAAGATGCTGATGTTTACCACAACTATCTGCAGGTTAAGCCAGGATACAAGGTTCAGGCAGGAGATATAATAGCAAAAATACCAAGGGAGACAGCAAAAGTTAGAGATATTGTTGGTGGTCTTCCAAGGGTTGAAGAACTCCTTGAAGCGAGAGAACCTAAGAATAAGGCTATAGTTTCTGAAATAGATGGAATTGTTAGAATTTATGAGGATGCCGAAGATATTATCGTTTATAACCCAATAACGGGACAGTCTGAAACATATGATGTACCGAAGGATGTTCTTGTACTTGTTAAAAATGGTCAGCATGTTCATGAGGGACAACCGCTTACAGATGATGGTTCTGTAAAAGCTGAGTTTGAAGGTATAGTAAGATTAAAATCAAAAGGTGTAAAAGTTATAGTATTTAATAAAGATACAGGTCTTCAAAGGGAGTACACAATAGCAAAAGGTAAATTTATTATCGTTAAGGATGGAGAAACGGTTAAAGCAGGAGATCCCCTAACAGATGGAACACCAAATCCACATGATATATTAAGAATAATGGGACCTGAGGAGCTTGCTAAGTTCTTGGTTAAAGAAGTACAGATGGTTTATAGAATGCAGGGGGTTGAGATAAACGACAAGCATTTTGAGGTTATAATAAGACAGATACTCAGAAAAGTAAAAATCGTTGACCCTGGAGATTCAAGGTTTCTACTCAATGAGATTGTTGACAAGGTTGATCTTGATGAAGAGATACAAAGAATTGTTGAAGAGGGTGGAAAGCCACCTAAAGCAGAACCGGTTCTTGTTGGTATAACAAAAGCATCTCTCTCTACAAGAAGCTGGATTTCTGCCGCATCATTCCAGGAAACAACAAGGGTTCTTGCTGATGCTGCTGTTGAAGGAAAAGAGGATCATCTTGAAGGACTTAAAGAAAACGTGATAATAGGTAATATTGTTCCTGCAGGGACAGGAATAAGGCAGTATGCAGAAATAGAAGCGGTTATACCAAGAGAAGAAATGGAAAAACTGTCTGAATAAATCTAACAGGGGGAAATTCCCCCCTTTTTTTATTGAAAAAAATCCCTGCCGGTATAACTTCTATTTTTCTTAATAAGAGTTTGACTTAAAACTCAGATTTTATTATAATTTTAGCTTGTCTTTATATTTTGAAGGAGGTATTAGTGTGCCAACGATAAACCAGCTTGTAAGGAAAGGAAGACAGAAAGTAAAGAAAAAACCAAAAGCTCCTGCTTTAGAGGGAAACCCCCAGAAAAGAGGGGTTTGTGTAAGGGTTTACACAACAACGCCAAAGAAGCCTAACTCTGCTTTGAGAAAGGTAGCAAGGGTAAGGCTTTCTAACGGATACGAGGTAACATGTTATATTCCTGGAATAGGGCATAACCTTCAGGAACACTCTATAGTTCTTGTTAGAGGAGGAAGGGTAAAGGATCTGCCAGGTGTAAGATATAAGATAATCAGAGGTGCCCTTGACGCTGCAGGTGTTAAAGATAGAAGACAGTCAAGATCAAAATACGGAACAAAAAGACCAAAACAATAAGTAAGAGGTAAGAGTAATGCCAAGAAAAGGACCTGTAAAACCAAGAGAAATAATGCCAGATCCAATTTATAAAGATGTATTAGTTCACAAACTGATAAATAAAGTGATGAAAGACGGTAAAAAATCTGTAGCTGAAAAAATCGTTTACACAGCAATGAAAATACTTGAAGAAAAAACAGGTGAAGATGCCTTAACAGCACTCCATAAAGCTATTGAAAACATAAAACCTGTTCTTGAGGTAAGACCAAGAAGGGTTGGTGGTTCAACATACCAGGTTCCAATGGAAGTTCCACCAAGGAGACAGATCTCCCTTGCTTTAAGATGGCTTGTTGAGGCAGCAAGAAACAGAAGCGGAAAAGGGAACTACACAATGATTGAAAAACTGGCAAATGAACTTGTTGATGCTTACAACAATAAAGGGGCTGCTGTTAAGAAAAAAGAAGATACCCACAGAATGGCAGAGGCGAACAAAGCTTTTGCCCATTACAGATGGTAATAAAAATTTGGAGGAAAAAAGAGAATGGCAAGGCAAGTGCCGATAGAAAAGCTTAGAAATATAGGTATTGTAGCCCATATTGATGCAGGAAAAACAACAACAACAGAAAGAATTCTGTTTTATACAGG
>JALVEY010000083.1 GCA_027030485.1 Persephonella sp. | reverse complement strand
TTCTACAGAATGGAAACCTTTTTCATTCTCATTTATCTGAACAAAATCAAACTTTTCCTTCAGCTTGCTTATCTTATCCAGGGTTATCCAGGACATATCGCCTCTCCATATTTTTTATAACAGTGTTATAAATTTTAAAACTTAAATCATTTTTTATCAACTTTTTAGATATAATTAATATTCGTTGGTATTATTTGAAAAGGAGTTTCTTTTGGAAGAACAGGAAAAACAAAAAATACAAGAAGATCATCCTGAAGAAAGCCTGAAAACTATGATAGCTTTTTTCCTTTCTACAGGCTTATTTGTTGGAAAGATACCTGTGGCTCCCGGTACACTTGGAACCCTTGTTGGAATAATCCCTATCCTTATATACTGGGACAAAGGAGGTCAGTACTATCTGCTGAATCAGATATCTATAACAATGGCTATTTTTTTAATAGGGATATGGGCTTCTACTGTTGTGGTTGAGACATTTAAAGATAAAGATCCTGATTATGTTGTCATTGATGAGATAGCCGGATACATGGTTGGAATGATCGGCTTTTCACCCACATGGGAACATCTTTTGATCGCTTTCGTTCTATTTAGATTTTTTGATATTTTAAAGCCTCCCCCGATTAAACTTTTTGAGAAATTGCCTTCAGGTTTTGGGGTTATGGCCGATGATATAATTGCAGGTATTTATACATGGGTGGCTATGTTTTTTATTGTTAATTTTCTGGGGATATGAGATTTTTTTCAGTTTTTATCTTCTTAATACTGTTTAGGTCTGTTTTATCGCAGGAATATCTATTGAGTAATGTTTTATATCTTCCTTCCCATATTAAAGCTTTAGTTGTCAGCAAGTCTCATCAGAAACTTCTTGTTATCAAAATACAAAACGGTAAGCCAGTCGTTATTGATCAGATGATAGCTGTAACAGGTCTTAGGTTTGGAGACAAGATAAAAAAAGGAGACATGAGGACTCCTTCAGGTGTTTACTTTCCTGTATCTTTCAAATCCAAAAAAATTCTTCCTTCTTACTACGGAGAGGGTGCTTTCCCTCTTAATTATCCTAACGCCCTTGACAGATACTTTTTGAGAAGAGATGGTGATGGTATCTGGATACATGGTTCTCCAAAAAAAGAGATTCTTTTTTTTAGCTCAAAGGGGTGTGTTATTCTGAAAGATAAAGATCTTAAAAGACTTTCAGATTATATTTTACTGAAGAAAACACCTGTTGTTATTCAGGAAAGGTTTTTTTATATTCCATATAAAGAGTATCTAAACTTGAGAAAAAAGATAACAGAGTTTATTGATAGATGGAAAAAAGCTGTACTGAATATATACAACGGTGATGTGTCACATATGTACGATCTTTATTCACCAAAATTCAACTCAAAATACGGCACAAGGTATGACTTGATAAACCATTACAAAAAATTGTTTTATTCTTATGGTGGAAATCAGCCATTTGTAAAACTTATTAACAAAATGATTCTTTATGACGTTAGAAAAAATAATAAAAAATTCTTTGTTGTTTACTTCCAGACAGGCTTTTTGTCAGGAGATGAAATAAAAACATTAAAAAAGGTATTATATATATCCGCTAATGATATGAAGGTAGTATCTGAAGAAAATTTTTAGGAGAGGATTATGCTCAGCTACAAAGACGCAGGGGTTGATATAGATAAGGCAGATAGTTTTGTAGATCAGATAAAAGGTTTTGTGAAAAAAACATTTGACGAAAATGTTATCACGCCAATAGGAGGGTTCGCAGGGGCTTATCTTCTTGAAATATCCAAATATAAAGAGCCTGTTATAACTTCATCTACGGACGGTGTTGGAACAAAGCTAAAAGTGGCTCAGGCTATGGATCAGCACGACACTATAGGAATAGACCTTGTCGCCATGTGTGTGAATGATCTGATAACAACCAGATCAAAGCCTATATTTTTTCTTGATTATTTTGCAACAGGAAAGCTTAAGACTGATGTTGCCATCAGTGTTGTTAAAGGGATAGCTGAAGGATGCAAACAGGCAGGATGCTCTCTTATAGGTGGAGAAACAGCAGAGATGCCGGGAATGTATTCTGAAGGTGAGTATGACATTGCTGGATTTGCTGTGGGTGTTGTTGAAAAGGAAAAAATGCTTGATGGATCAAAAATAAAAGGGGGGGACATTCTTATAGGCATAGCATCTTCAGGGGTACACAGCAACGGCTACTCACTTGTCAGGAAACTTGTAGATATTAAAGGATACTCTTATCAGGATTATATAAAAGAGTTTGGTAAAAAATTAGGAGAAGAATTATTAATACCAACAAAAATATATGTAAAACAGGTGTTGAAACTTGCCGAAAATGTTGATATACACGGAATAGCCCATATCACAGGTGGAGGAATACCGGGAAACCTGATAAGAATTATAAAACCGGGTCTTAAAGCTGTTATTGAGGAAGGTAGCTGGGAAGTTCTTCCTGTGTTCAAGTGGCTGCAAAAAGAGGGAAATATCCCAAAGGAGGAGATGTACAGAACTTTTAATATGGGCATAGGCATGATAATAGCTCTCCCTGAAAAAGAGAAAGAGAAAGCCCTCAACCTGCTTAAAGAAATGGGCGAAAAGGCTTATGTGATAGGAAGGATTGAAAGGGGAGAGAGGTCTGTTGATATTATTTAACCCACCTGAGAGGTGGAAATTATGCCCATGAAAAATCATCTAAAAAAGGCAAAAAGTATACTTAATAAAAACTGGAACGGGAAATTTACAGTCCCCTCTATCCATCTATACCCACACCAGTGGAACTGGGATTCTGCTTTTATAGCTATAGGCTATTCCAGATACGACACAGACAGGGCTATACAGGAATTAAAATCTCTGTTTGACGCCCAGTGGAAAAATGGTATGCTTCCCCACATAGTTTTTGATAAAAATAATCTTGGAAAATATTTTCCCGAACCGGATTTCTGGAAAACTGAGCTTTCAAAAAACGCACCTGAAAATCATCTAACTTCAGGAATAACACAGCCTCCTATACATGCTTATGCTGTTTTAAAAATATACGAAAACTCCAAAGACAAAAAAAAAGTTAAAGAGTTTCTAAAGTGGATATACCCGAAACTTGTTAAGCTTCACAGATACCTGTATCTTGAAAGAAATCCTGATGACAACGGTCTTGTTTACATTATTCACCCGTGGGAATCTGGAATGGACAACTCTCCTATGTGGGATCCTGTTCTTAAAAGGATAGACCTTTCTCAAGTGAAACTTCCAGATTTTGAAAGAAAGGACAACAGAATTGTTGATCCTGAGCAAAGACCCGGTGATGATGATTACAAAAGATACATATATCTTGTGGATATCTTTAGAAAAAACAGATATGAAGATAGGAAAATATTCCATGAATGCCCATTTATAGTTTTTGATCCCCTGTTTAATTCTGTTTTAGCTGCATCAAATAAAGCTCTTATGAAGATAGCAGACATTATAGGTGAGAACTGCAGACAGGCAGAAGAATGGTATCTTACAACATCAAGATCTATGAGGGATCTTTTGTACGACAACAACAGGGGGATATTTTATGCATACGATTATATTGAAAAAAAGCAGATAAAAGTTGAGACATCTGCAGGATTTATGCCTCTTTTTGGGGGGGTTGCTTCCCACTCACAGGCGTTGAAACTTCTTGAGTACATGAACTCTGCAAGCTTCTGCCAGATACACGAGGACAACTGTTTTGCTATACCAAACTATGACAAAACTAAAAAGGATTTTAGCACTAAAAACTACTGGAGGGGTCCTGTATGGATAAATATAAACTGGATGCTTTATCAGGGACTTAAAAGATACAGGTTTAAACAAAAAGCAGAGCATCTTGAGAAGACGATACTTGAACTTCCTGTCAGGTTTGGATTTTATGAGTATTTTGATTCAAGGTTCGGCAGAGGTTATGGAACAAAGGACTTTTCATGGACTGCAGCCCTTTTTATAGATCTGTATTATGATTATGAAAACTCAAAAAAGGTTGGAAAAAATATTGGCTTTTTTATCCAGATTTTAAGAGATGAGATCGTAGCAAACCCTGAAGGAAACGCTATTTCAATAAAATCCCCTGAAGAGATACTTTTTGAGTTTAATATGCTTTCAAATCTTTTAATAAAAAAATATGTGAAGAACGGCTCTGTTGATTACAGAAGAATAAGGCTCTCCCCTGAGTACAAACTATTCCAGAATATAACCGGAAAATTAATAGCTTTTGATCCTTTTTCTTTAGATACACAAGAGAAAAAATCATTTCTTATAAATCTTTATAATATGATGGTTATAGATTTTATCCTGAAGATGAAGGTTAAAAAATCTGTTAGAGAAATAGACGGTTTTTTCACAAAGATAAAATACAGACTGGGAAAAGAAAAATTTTCTTTAAAAGATATAGAGCAGATACTTAAATCATTTAAAGACAGAGATAAAATACTGATTTCTCTTGTTAGAGGGACACAGTCATCTCCACCGCTTAGGTTTATATCTCCTGAAAATCCATCAGCTGATATAGACAAAGTTGTCAAGGATTTTGTTGGAAGTTCTGAGGTTTTGATTTTTCCTGAAGAAAAAACCGTTATGGTCTCTGAGCTCTTAAAATGGTATAAAGACATATTTTCAGATAGTGAAAAGATAAGAGAGTTTCTAAAAAAATACGTTTCTGACGATAGGAAGAAAAAGTTTCTGGAAATAGAAAGAAAACCTGAATTACTTTACTTATCTTATGACTGGTTCCTTAACAATTGATCATTTTTTATGGCAGGTAAAGCAGAGCTGGCTGTACTCATTTGATTTTCTGAGAAAAAGAGGCTGCCCATTGTGCGGATCGTGGCAGGTTGGACACTCAACTTTACCGTTAAAAAGCTTAACATCAGGCCATCCTCTAACCGGATCAGGTGGGATATTAAAGTCAGGATCCTGATCGGGGGTTGGATAAGTTATGGAAATAGGATGATCATCCATAAGATTTGCCCCTATTCTCCACAGTTTTCTCGGATATATACCCTGTCCTGTGTTGTGGCATGCATTACAGTTAGGCTCTTGATTGTCAACTACCAAACCAGAGCCAGGTTCATTTCTTATATTATGAGTATCTGATGGATTAACAGCGCTTGCCTCTCCTTCAGCAGAAACCCCATCATGACATGATAGACAGGCTAGAGATGGGGCGTTTGGCAGAGGATCTATCGTTGCATCAATCGTTGGACTTCCATACATCTGAAATGCGGAGAGATCTGTTATATTTCTGTTCCATAGGGGCTGAGCTACATTACTTGCACCGTGGGGTGTATGGCAAAAAACGCATACCTGAGAACTATACCCGAAAGTAGGATCTCCACTTAGATCATGTTTTGATCCTATAACTCCCCCCTCACTTTTAATAAAAACTGCCATTATTAATAAGTTCAAAGACAAAATTAATTTTTTCATAACATTATATAATATAAGTAATACTATTAATTATTTCAATATTTGTTTAATATAAGGCCTAATGTCTTTTTGCGATTAAACTTAATAATTTTACTGGTGTTATAATTACCTAAAAAAGGAAAAACAATGAAATTAATTGTTTTAATATCAGGAAGAGGCTCAAACCTTCAAGCTATAGCCCGGGCTTTTAAAATGAAAAAAATAAAAGGTAAGATCAGTCTGGTTATATCCAACAAAAAGGATGCCCATGGTCTTGAGATTGCAAAAGAATATGGCATTCCTTCAGAGTTCCACAACCCTTCTGTGTTCAAAACAAGAGAAGAGTACGACATACATCTTGTGGAAAGGATAAAAAAAGAAAAACCGGATCTTGTAGTCCTTGCAGGTTATATGAGAATACTGTCTGACTATTTTATTGAGTCTTTTGAAGGTAAGCTTATTAATATCCATCCCTCATTAACCCCTGCATTTGCAGGCTTAAAAGCACCAAGACAGGCGATTCAGTATGGTGCAAAATTCTCAGGATGCACTGTCCATTTTGTAACCAAAGAACTTGATAAGGGCCCTGTTATAATTCAGGCTGTAGTTCCAGTAAAACCTGATGATACTGAACATACCCTTTCAGATAAGATACTTCAATACGAACACAGGATATACCCACAGGCGATAAAATGGATTTCTGAGGGCAGAATAAAAGTTAAAGGCAGGCAGGTTGTTGTGGAAGGGGCAGAGTACGGCACCCTTCCTGTTAATCCTGCCCTTGAAGACTTCTGATTATTCCCAACCTTTTTTCACTATCTCTTTTGATTTTTTGTACGGGTACTTTTTAATAAGTTCCTGAATAGAAAGCTTCTGATCCCCTTCCCTCATGAAATGTATAAGCACCACTGATGCCCAGTAATCATTTTCATACTCTGTTCCTGTGAGCTGGACAGGAACTCCGTATTTATTCACTGTGTGGCATGCTGAACATGTAACAGGTCCTGTGTATTTTCCGTCCGGTGAAAACTGGAGAGCCTGTCTGTGGGTTGTTAGATCAACAGTTCTTTCTTCTCCCTCGTATCTAACAGGGTACAGACCGTGTGGAGATTCGTGGCATGACTGGCATGCTATCACTCCGTGAGCCTTTGAGTATCTGTATAAAGAGTATTTTCTGGGCTGATCTATAGGAAAATATTTCCCTCCTTCACTCTCAACAAAAGGTGCTATATGGCAGTCTGCACAGTGGGGCTCAGAGGGGGCAAGCCACCAGTCTTTCCCTGCAGATGCCTTTTCATACTCAACAGGTGTGCCTTCATCTGAATACCACGGCAGTAGCTGGAGATTTCCGTCTTTATCTTTTTTTGCTTTAACCAGAACTGCTGACTTGTGTTTTGAGTAATACTCAAAAATCGGATTTGGCTTTTGATTAATCTTAGGATCAGCGTAGTAGTCTCTGAATTTTTTAATGTCTCCACCTGCGATCTCCTGAATTATCTGCTTTATACTTTTGTTTCTCAATGTTTTTCCTTTTTGCTGAACAGGGTCTTTAAGGTTGTCGTATTTATACAATTTCTGGGACAGGAGATTGTGGCAGTTAGTACATGTTAGTCCCCTAATTTCTTTTATCCTTTTTCCATTCTCATCTGTTTTGCTCACATTTTTTAAGAACCACTTCCCGATCTCATTCAGAAAGAACGGAGGCTCAACATAAGGGTTTGAGTGGGCATCTCTCCTTAAATAACACCCTCCCCCTGATATTCTTTGGTCTGAACGGGAAAATCTTGGATTTCCCTCTTCATCTATGATCTGTAAAGGGTTTGTGGCAAAATCGTTCATCTCTTCAGCCTGCCAGTGTGTAGGATGGCATGCCTGACAGTTCTGGGTTCTACCAGCTTTATCAGGCATGGGAACAGCCACTGCATGTTTTGCGTGTATAGCTTCTGTAAGCGGTTTTGCCTTCTTAAGCTTGTATCCTGTAGCTGTTGGTCTTGGAGACTGCAGGTTTCCAGATATGTTGTCCCCGTGGCAGTCAGCACAGAAAACCGTCCCAACAGAACCAAGCCTGTTGGTAGGGGCATTCGGATCATACTCCCTTAGAAAGTCTGTCTTATGGTTTTTGTCGTGAAGTTCCAGTATGTTTATTGATGCCTGTGCCTGTCTTGCCATATACTCTGATATGTCAGGGTAATTTTTTTTCCAGTAACTGTACTCTTTGTCAAAAAGTGTCAGACCCTTATTCCTTGAAAGTTTTGCTGCTATTCCTTCCCCTGAATGACATGTATAACAGTTGGGAATATCAACGGGGTTTGTTCCAAAAAATGAGACGATTTTGCCGTTTTCTGCTACAGGTCTTCCGTCTTCCCTGTAAAGTTCAACAACAGATATCTGGTAAGGTTGAAAATCTTTGTTTGTTATTGTTCTTATTGTTCCTTTTCTTCTACTGTCGTTGAAAGCTGTAAGTGGGAGACCAAGAGCATCCCATACATAAGATGCTGTGAGTACCAGTGGAACATTCTTAACCTGAGGAATCATAGAGTCTGTAAAGACTATATTTCCCCCTTTGCTCCCTGCAAACTCCATAAACCCTCCGGATAGAGGTTTACCGCTTGGTCCGGCATCAACAGGTATCTGTATCTGCCGTCCTATTCTCAGCCTGTCTTTTTCTGTCCATTTTTCAGGTACTGTTCCTTCAAGATCTTTGTATATAAAAAGGTGGGTCCATACATAGTTAGCCATGTTGTCCCCGGGATCATTCATATCCCCGTCCTGGTTAACATCTTTTGGTATCTGCCAGTACCTCATCTTATTTCCTTCGCTGTAGCTGTTGTCTTTTACGTAGTATCTCAGTTTTATTTTGTCGTCTGGGGTTAGCATCTGGGGGAGTTTTCCATTAATCCCACATTTGAAAGCCTGAGCCTGAATGCTGTTGTATGGAGGAATAACACAGCAGTAAGACATATCAAAACCTACACAGTGCATCCCAAGCTCGTAGTTTATAAATATGCTGTAGCTGTTTTTTGGGTTGAATGCCTTTATGGTTTTTCCGTTTAGGTTTATTTCTGTTTGTTTTAACAGATCAAAACCAAAAGGCGGTTTTTTACTGTAATCACCAAAGGAAGAAAACAGAAATCCTGTCATCATTGTAGAAAGTAAAACTTTTCTCATCTAAACCTCCTCGTTATAATAGAAAATATATTAAATATATTTTCCTAAATTTCTATCGGTGATGCAAATCTGCTTTCTTAGTGTTATGTTTATAATTAAAAGCTGTTTTTAGGAGGGAAAAGGTGAGGAAAATAGTTTTTCTGTATCTATTAATTTTCTCCTTCTCTTTCGCCCAGAATGTGAAGGTTGTTGATATGAAATTTGCTGTTGCAATACAGGATAAAGAGCCTATAGGAGTATCTGAAAGGTTTCCTCCAGATATTGGTAAGGTTTACTGCTGGACTAAGGTACATTCTGATATTGTCCCGACAAAAATATACCATGTCTGGTATTACAAAGACAGGGAAATGGCAAGGGTTGAGCTTGGTATAACACACAACACATTCAGAACATGGAGTTCAAAAAACATACTTCCTGACTGGATTGGTAGCTGGAAGGTTGTGGTGGAAGACGAAAATGGGAATGAAATAGCAGAGAAAAAATTTGAGATAACTGAAAACTGGCAGTGATATGGGAATTAAAAAAGTTTCAGCAAAAGATATTAAAATAAACTATACATTTGATCTTTCTACAAAAGATCTAAAACCTGAACCTGTCTTTTTTAAGCAGGAAAGGGTTGAAAAAGCTTTCAATATAGTTTTAAAAACAGAAAAGGAAGGATACAATATCTATGTTGCTGGACCTGAAGGGATAGGGAAGATTACTTACTCAATGATCAAGCTTAAAGAAGCAGCATCCAAAAAAAATTCCCCTGAAGATATTTTTTACCACGCAAATTTTGAAGAACCCCAAAAACCTATATTTGTTATGGTCCCGGCTGGTGTCGGAAAAAAAATTCAGAGAGACATAAACAAAGTTATCGAAAATCTAAAAGAAACAGTTGTAAGACAGTTTGAAAGCAAAGAGTTTGAAGATGAGAGGGTAAAACTGCAAAAAGAGATAGAGGAGAAAAAGCAGGAAGTATTAAAAAGGCTGAAGGAAGACGCAGAAAAGTTAGGCTTAGCAACAATTATAACCCCTTCAGGAATTCAGCTTCTTCCTATCGTTCAGGGAAAGGTATCCCCTGAGTTTTTAAAAATACCTGAGATCAAGGTAGAGTTTGAAAAGAAACTTGAGCTTTTTGATGAAAAGTTCAGAGATTACCTGAGGCAGCTCAGGGAGCTTGATTATCAGCTTTTTGAAAACATAAGGGAACTGAAAGAGAAGGTTTCCAGATATGTTATAGATAACGCCTTCTTTAAAATAGAGGAAAAATACAGAAATCTGAAACAGGTTATAAATTTCATAGATTACCTGAAAAAGTATATGGCAGAAAGGATAGATATATTCATCAGATGGAAGATGTTTGAGGGGGATCTTCTGCTTCAGAAAGCGATAGAAAGGGAGA
>JALVEY010000082.1 GCA_027030485.1 Persephonella sp. | reverse complement strand
CACCGCCAAACCTTTTTGCTATTTTCTGCACATTTATCCTTCCTTTTCCCCTCAGCGAAACCCTCCATGTTTCAAGATCAGGTTTTTGTATCATTATAAATGCCACTTCCACCCCTTCTATACTTCTGGCAAAATTAACAAACCCCTCAGTATCCTCCTCATCTGCACCTGTTCTGTTAATAAAATCTCTTTTTACAACGAGAGATGCTATCTTTCCTGTGTAGAAAAGTTCAAGTGTAGACAGAACCTTCTGCAGAAGGTGAATCGCTGAAGGCTTGTTCCTTTCAAAAATGAGGGAGGCTATCTGGGACGGATCAATTCCCTTAGATGTAAGATATCTTGCAAACTCAAAAGCCTCTTCATTAACATTGTTGTGTTTGAAAGACCCTGTATCAGTCAGCAGACCTGTGTACAGACAGGTTGCTATCTCTTTATCTATGCATTCTTCATCCCACTCTTTCAGCATTCTTCCAACAACTACAGTGGTGGAGGCAGCATAAGGATCAACATAATCATTAATACTCTCAAAAACCCCACCTATATGGTGGTCTATTCTGAGATACTCTTTAGCATCAACAGGCGCATCAGCCCTATACATTCCAGCAGCGTCAAGAATAACGGCAAGGTTGAATCTGTGATTTATAGGTAGTTTTTCAATTCTTTCAATATCCGGAAGAAAGTCGTACACATGGGGGGCTTTGTCTTTCATCGCCATTCTTACATTTTTCCCTTTTTTCTTTAAAAATCTGTAAAGGGCAAGCATACTTCCAATTCCGTCTCCGTCAGGGTTATGGTGGGTCACAAGAAGTATCTCACCTTCTTCCCTTTTTAATCTCTCAACTGCCGGAATTACAGCTTCCATTTTTTCCACCTCACAGATTTTTGTTTTCGTAAGGGCAGATATCAACAAGATAACATTTTTTACATTCCGGTTTTTTTGCTTTACATATATACCTTCCAAAAAGCACGAGGGCTTTAGATATATAAACCCAGTTTTCTTTTGAGAAAAATCGGGACAGATCCTTCTCAATTTTGTCTGGATTGTTAGAGGTTGTTAAACCAAGCCTCTGGCTTACCCTTTTTACATGAGTATCAACCACTATGGCAGGTTTATTAAATGCGTTAACCAGAATTACGCTTGCTGTTTTCCTTCCAACTCCAGGAAGTTTTACAAGATCCTCCATGTTATCAGGAATCACCCCGTTGTGATTTTTTACAACAGCTTCACAGCATTCTTTTATAAGTTTTGCTTTTCTTTTGTAAAAATTTACCGATTTTATAGCCTTTTCAATCTCTTCAATGGAAGAATTTGCCACTGCAAAAGGATCAGGAAATTTTTTAAAAAAGGAAGGGGTGATTTCATTTACCTTCTTATCTGTGGTCTGGGCAGCAAGGATTGTTGCAACTAAAAGCTGATATGGATTTTCAAACTTCAGATCAATCCATGGATCAGGAAAATGTTTTTTCAGCCTGCTTAAAAGTTCTTCTTCTGTAAATTTAGGTCTAAAAGAGGCTTTTTTGCTCTCCTTTTTTTTCAACGCTTTTCACCTTTCCCAGTTCTTTTAAAAGGGACTTAAAGCCAAGTTCTTCAAATTTCTTCTTAAGTGCCATAAGATCTGCCTTTTCTTTTTTCAGTTCTTCAGGCTCAATATCTATGCTTACATCGGTCTTTAATTTAACTAAAAATCTGTTTTGTTCAAGCCTGTCAACAGCTTCCTCAAAAGATTCCTTTATTCGTGGTTTTAGCTCATTAAGACTTTTAAGAATGTTTTCAATGTTTCCGTATTCTTCAAGGAGTTTTTGTGCGGTTTTTGGTCCCACACCTCTTACACCTATTATGTTGTCAACTGTATCGCCTACTATAGCAAGATAATCAACAAACTGCTCAGGGTATATGCCGTACTTCATTTTCACTTTTTCCCTGTCAAACATCTCTTCGCTTACAGGATTAAGTATATACACTTCATCTTCAATGAGCTGTATCATATCTTTGTCTGGAGTGACAATAATAACCTCAAATCCCTTTTCTTTACCTTTCCTAACAAGGGTGGCTATTATATCGTCTGCTTCATAACCTGGGATCTCTAATATTTTTATTCCCCACAGTTTTATTATCTCTTTCAGTTTTGGTATCTGGATTTTCAGGTCATCCGGAGTTTCCTTTCTTGTTGCCTTGTACTCCTTGTACTCTTCATGTCTGAATGTCTTTCCAGGAAGATCAAACACAACGGCGATATATTCAGGGTTCAGCTCATTTAAAAGTTTTGAGAGCATTCTGATAAAACCGTAGATAGCCCCTGTTGGTTCTCCTTTGGGGCTTGTTAAAGGGGGAAGAGCATAAAAGGCTCTGTACAGATAAGATGAACCATCTATTAAGATAAGCTTTTTTTTGCTTTCCATCAAAATGAGTTTGTCCTGTTGAGGTATAAAAATCTTAAAGGGTTTATAAGTTTTCCGTATCTTCTGATCTCATAATGCAGGTGAACACCTGTTGATCTGCCTGTATTTCCTGCGTAGCCTATGACAGTTCCTGCTTTTATCCATCTTCCCTTTTTGACCCTGATTTTTGAAAGATGCCCGTAGTATGTTTTGTATCCGTATTTATGCCTTATTATCACAAGCTTTCCGTATCCGGCTGACCACCCTGCAAATTCAACATAACCGTTTGCTGTTGCAAAAACAGGTTGTTTGTATCTTGCCCTTAAATCAAGTCCTGTGTGGAATGCCCTTTTTCCGTTGATAGGATCTTTCCTGTAGCCGAACCTTGATGTTATTCTTCCGTAAAGGGGAACACCTATAGGAATGTCAGACATCACTTTCAGGAGTTTATCAATGTTTTTTCCAAGGTTGTCAGCATAAATCTGGAGTTTTTTTCCCTCTTCTGCCGGTATGAACTTACCACCCTGAGGAAGTTTTATTCTTATTCCTTTTCTTTTCAGGGTTTTGTTGGCTTTTTTTATTTTTTCTTCAATTATTTTTAGCTTTTCAACCAGTATCTGTTTTTCCTGTGTTATCTGCTGTATTTTTTTATCTTTCTTTTCAAGCTCTAACATCAGCTGTTTTATCTGCTGATCTTTCTTGGATAGCTCCTGCTTTAGCTTTTTGACGTCTCCTGAGGAGTTCAGGGATAAAAATAAAGCTGTAAGGGATATAAGAGTAAGCCCTATCACATAATACTTTATAAATCCTGTTTTATTCATATCTGCCCTTTCAGTATTTTTGCTATTTCTTTTGCATGGTAAGTAATTATTATGTCTGCTCCTGCCCTTTTCATTGAAAGAACAGTTTCCATCATAACTTTATTTTCGTCAATCCAGCCTAATTTTCCAGCAGCTTTAACCATTGAGTACTCTCCGCTTACATTGTATGCTGCCACAGGAAGTTTGAACTCATTTTTTATGTCGCTTATTATGTCAAGGTAAGATAGAGCCGGCTTTACCATAACAATATCAGCCCCTTCTTCTATATCAAAAGAGACCTCCCTTAACGCTTCCCTTCTGTTTGCAGGATCCATCTGGTATGTTCTTCTGTCCCCAAACGCAGGAGCAGAGTCTGCAGCATCTCTGAAAGGTCCGTAGTAAGCTGATGCATATTTTGCAGAGTAAGCCATTATTGGAATGTCTGTAAAACCTGCCCCATCAAGAGCTTCTCTAATAGCTTTTACAACGCCGTCCATCATACCTGAAGGTGCGACCATGTCTGCACCTGCCTGTGCATGGGAAACTACCTGCTTTTTTGTGTTTTCAAGAGTTGGATCGTTTGCAACATCATGTCCGTGTAATACACCGCAGTGTCCGTGTTCGGTGTACTCACAGAAACAAACATCAGTTATTACATACAGATCAGGATATTTTTCCTTTATGTGTCTTACAGCCTTTTGTATTATCCCTTCTTCATTCCATGTTTCGCTACCGATCTGGTCTTTGTGCTGTGGAATTCCAAAAAGCAAAACAGCAGGGATACCAAGATCAGACACCTGATCAAGCTCTTCATCTACTCTGTCTAAAGACCATCTGAATATCCCCGGCATTGATGGAATTTCTTTTTTAATGTTTTGTCCTTCCTCTATGAATAAAGGGTATATAAGATCATCAACAGATATATAGTTTTCCCTGACAAGCCTTCTTATATTCTCATTTTTTCTTAATCTTCTCAATCTGTGAACCGGATAAGCCATACCTCACCCCGCAATTTTTATTTAAATAATTATACTACCTGTAAACAAAATTTACCTGACAAACTCCCACTATAACAGCTGTTTCCATCTTAAGTATGTAATCTCCTAAAGATGCAGGTTTAAATCCCTTTTTTGATAAGATTTCTATCTCATCATCTGTTATTCCTCCTTCTCCACCTATAAATATTGCCACAGAGTTTGCCTTTTTTATCTTTTCTTTTTTCAGGGAGAAATGTTTTTCCCTTTCAAAGAAAACTACTTTTTTTTCAGCTTCTGTTTTTATGTCCTTTAGTTTGACAGGATTTAATATCTCTAAAGGATAAAGCCTTCCGCACTGCTTTATTGAGTTTAATGCGATCTTTTTCCACCTGTTTATTTTCCTCAATATGTCTTTTTCTTTTACAGCTGTTCTTTCTGTTATTACAGGAATAAGCTGTGAAACACCAAGCTGTGAGATAGGTTCTATAAGATCGTCAATCTTTGAAGGTCTGTTTGGAACACCTAAAAAAAGCTGTAAGAAAAATTTTTCTTCTTTAACAGGCAGTTTTTTTAGGATCTTTCCCTGAACGAGATCTTTCTCTATATCCTCTACAACTCCGGTGAAAATGTTTCCTTTAAGATCGTTTATCTGAACTATCTGTCCCTTTTTAACCCTTTTAACCTTTGCATGTTTGACTTCTTCTCCTTTCAGGAAAAATCTGCCGTCTTTAACTTCACCTAAAAATCTGTCCATATTATACCTTTTGTAAAACTTTTTTTATTAAAACAGCAAACCCAAAAAGTGAAGAATACAGAAACACTATCGTTGCTCCAGACGGAAGATCAAAATAAAAAGACACAAATATTCCTGCAACAACCATAACAATACTCATAAAAATAGAAAGAAGTAATATCCCCCTGTAGTGCCAGAAAATCTGGTTAGAAAATGCAGCCGGAAGAATCATCATCGCCGAAGCCAAGATAACACCAACAAGCTTCACAGAAAGAACAGTTGCTACAGCTATAATCAGTATCAGGCTGTAGTAATAAAATGTTGTGTTTATCCCGCTGACATAAGCAACTTCCTCGTTATAACAGCAGTACATAATCCTGTCAAAAAATGTGTAGATGAAAGCAAGGGAAAATACTGTAAAAAAGGCAAGTATGTAAATGTCTTCTCTGCTGATTGTCAGGATATTCCCGAATAGAAATGTGAACAGATCGGTATTATAGTTAGGGGAAAGGGTTATAAGGATAACCCCTAAAGCCATAGAGACAGAAAACAAAATTCCTATAGAAATATCTTCATGTATCTGTCCTTTTCTGCTTATGTACCCTATCAAAAATCCTGTGATAACAGCAAACACAATACCAAAAAATGTTGGCGATAACCCTAAAAAGAACCCTAAAGCAAGACCGCCAAATGTGGCGTGGGATATACCCACATTTATAAAAGACCAGCTTTTAAGGTATATAAAGAGGGACAGTACAGAAAGTAAAACAGATAAAATTATCCCTCCTATAAGCGCATTTTGAACAAAGGGTATGCTTATAAGCTCAATCATTTTTCACCTTTAAAATCAGAATGAAAATGCTCGCAGGTAACACATTCAGGAGAATGTATGACAAGTTCAACATCAGACCCGTAAAGCCTCTCAAGTATATGTTTCTGGAAAAAGCCTCTGGGGTGTCCGTAGTAATGGAGAAATCTGTTCAGTCCTGCCACTTTGTCAACAAACCTTCCAACAACCCCTATATCGTGGGATACCATAACAACTGTAATGCCTTTTTCATCTCTTATCTTTTTTAAAAAATCGTAAAAACCTTCCTGTGCAACAAAATCTATTCCTGTTGACGGCTCATCAAGAAATATAATCTCAGGATCAGAAACTAAAACTCTTGCTATGGATATTCTCTGCTGTTGTCCGCCGGAAAGCTTTCCGTAAGGGTGATTTTCAAAACCTTCCATTCCAACAAAAAATATGTATCTTTTTGCAAGTTCTATCTTTTCTTTTTTGTCCATTTTTTTGTTAATCAAGCCCAGCAGAACAACATCAAGTGCAGAAAACGGAAAGTTTTTCGGTATCTGTGCCTTCTGGGGAAGGTATCCAATTTTTCCTGTTTTGACAGCTTCTTCAGGTTTTTTTCCTAAGATTCTGACCGATCCTTTGTACTGTTTTATTAGTCCAAGAGCCGTTTTTATAAGGGTTGTTTTTCCACCGCCGTTGGGACCTACTATGGCAATGATCTCCCCTTTTTTAACCTCAAGATTTATGTCTTTCAAAATCAGAATTTTATCTATCTCTACCGTAAGATTTTTTATCTGTAAGATGTTCATTCTATTTCCTTTAGTAGTTTTTCCCTTTTTAAATTATATTTACCATTTTTGAACAGTTCTTGAAATAACAAGCGTTGATTTTTGTTTATCAGTTTCTTATAGTTTTCAAAAATTTTAATTTCATTAAACAAAAACCAGTTTTTTAAAATTCTTAAATATTTGGTTTCATTTTTTTCAAAATTTAATGGATTATTTATAAACTCATATTTCTCTAAAAAGTCAGGTTTAGCTATTTGGTTTATAATTTTTAGGATTTTTTCCATAGTGTTAGGCTCTCCACTTAATCTGTCCCATAGCTCTCCAGCCAATAAAACTTCCTCTGGGTCAAAATATTTTTCAAACTCAATTAAATGTTTCATAAATCTTTGCTTATTATATCCTGTTGGTGTATCACTGAGAGGGTCAAATGGAAAACCTATGAAGTATCTTATTTCTTTATCTGGATATTTTAATTTTAAACATGCTTTAGCAGAAAGGATTTTTAGTTTTTCTCCTCTCATTTCTCCAGCATTTGGGCGGACAGATTTTAATTCAATGGCTTCTATGTAGTCTTTTTCTATAATAAACACATCAGCAGTAAAATCTAAAGCGTTAACTAAATCTCCACCAGTTTGGAATATTAACTCGTTTTCTCTTTCTAAATCTGGTTTCCTTTGCCCATTTTTAAGGTCTGTAATTATTTCCAAAATTGCATTTTGTTGTTTTTCCGTAATTTTGCATTTTTTGAAACTTCTTTTTTCTCCCTCGCTTAAAATATGTGCCACATTTTCAAAAAATGATTGTCCTAATGTTGTGTTTAGTCCATGTAGCCAGCTTGATAGGGAAATGAAATAAGGAATATTATCAACATATTTTTCTATTTTTTCTTTAAAAGCATTTAAAAATGCTTCATGAAACGGTGCATTCCTATTTTCCTGACTATCTTCAGGAAAGTTGTCAAACCTTGTCTTTAAAACTCGTATAACTTCTAAAGCTATAAGCTGGGTTTTGTTATCTTTCAACACCAGAAAGTTCCCTTTTAAGTGTATCTAATTTTCCTTGTAATCGTGGAAACATTTTTTCAAATTTATTCCTAATATCATCTTCTTTTGGAGAATTTTTTAATTTATAGATAAATTCATTAAAATCTTCTTTTAAGTCTGCAATAAGTCTTTTTGGATTTATTTTTATTATATATTTGATGCTATAAATAGAAGATTTTTCTATCTCAAATGTAAAAGGATACTTAAAACTATACTTTACCCCACTTTTTACCATAAGATTATGCATTAAACCATTTCTAACTTTGTCGTATATTTTTTCTGAAATCTCTTTCTTTTCGTTAGTATTTTCAAATTCTTCAAAACTTAAGCAAGTTTTTGAAAATATGATTTTATCTTCATATTTATATGCTCTAAAAATTTTATTAAACTTTTCAACAAAAGTTGTTCTAGATTGTCTATTTGAACTTCTCCCTTGTTCTATTTGTCCCATCATTTCTACGTATGGCAAAGAAGAAGTTAAAATAATAAAACCACTGAAATTTATCTCATTTAAATTTGCAAATACCTTTAATATATTAAAAAACCAACCATTTACCCAATCTTCAAACATAGATATTTTGTCTTCAAAGGATAAATCACTTATCTTCTTTTCTTTTCCATTTATTTTTATATATACATCGCCGTTTTGAATATAAGCGTAAATATGTGGAGAAATATACAGTTTCTCATTTTGATTAACATAATTGAACATAATCACTCCCTCCCCATCACAAAAATACTCTCATAATAAGCATTTTTATCCCTTGAGGTTCTATTTAAGACAGGTCTTTTGTATTCTTCAATTATTTTTAGACCAGACCTTTTCGCTATCTCTGTGTATAGATTATATTCGTCATTTGCAACTATTATTATAGTTGGATTATCTATCATATATTTAAGGGAATTTTTTAAGACCTGCGTTATTCCCTCAATATAGCTTTCCCTTGCCTCTTTCCCTTTACCTTTATACAGGGGTCCTATCTCAAGCTCATCTCTCCTTTCTATCCCAAAAAGCTCATAAGCATAAGCATGTTGTTCGTGATAATCAATCTGTCCAACATACGGTGGAGATGTAAAAATTCCAGTTATCCTTTTATTTTTTAAAAGTTGATAAAAATCTTTATTTTTTTTCTTAACCTCTTCAAAAATATCTATTGTTCTACTATCTCCTGTTAAAACCTCCTGGTAAGTATTGGTTTTCAAACTCTTATATTCAGCCAATCTTTTTACTGTGTCTTTTGCATACTTTTTAAACATAGGAATAAGAGAAAAAACAGGTTTACAAATCTTGAAATGTTTATAGCAGTAATAAGGAGTGTATTGAGGCTCTTTTAATCTGTCCAAATCCATGTGTGTGGTTGCTCTAACAGAACGAATAGTTCTACTCAAGATTACCATTAAAGTTTTTTTAATATTTTCATCTTCAATATTTTGAATAATGTCTAAGATTTTTTGTGCCTCTTCTCTAACACTTGGAATATACCATCTGTCTAAAAAAGAGTTTCCAGTGGTTTGACTTAAGGGAACATTGTATTTCTGTATCACATTTTGATAAATCTTTAAAAACTCATTCTGTTTTTCTATCAAATAATTTTTACTGATCTTTCCTTCTCTGAACTTTTTCTTAAATTCTGGTGATGGAAAATTAGTTTTATTAAACTCTTCAAGTCGTTTTTTAAGCTCTTTTTCAAACTCTAAAATATGGCTGTTTTCTTCATAAATTGTCAAAACTTTCAAAGTCTCATTTATTATTCTTTGAAGTTCCACCAAATTAATATTTGCGAACTTAACTTCTGTTATTATCGTGTTGAATTTGGAAATATCAATCCCAATATTGTGAATACTCATTTCATTAGCTTGTATTAATGTAGTTCCACTTCCAACAAATGGGTCTAAAATAACATCACCTTCTTTAAAATACCTATTTAGGAAATACTCAACTAATTGCGGAATAAATTTTCCTTTATAGGGGTGTAGTCTATGAACATGTTTTGTTCTTTCCCTTTCTGGTATCCAGTCAAAGGAAAGCTCCCAGTTTATTTCCTTACCTAATTTCTCTTTTATCTTATTTTCTTTACTTAAAATATTCTTGTCATAATATTCTTTTAACTCCTCTAATGAAATTAGTATTTTGCCTTTCTTTTCATACTTTTTTATCTTTCCATAGCTAATTAAATAAGAAATATTACTCTCCGTAATTTCTCTGTCTAAAAACTTACTTGCCCACTTAGAAGCTTCTTTTAATGTTAATAGCTTTTTCTCTAACAGTTTCATAATTTAATCAATCCTTACCACAATCTTTCCAAAAAACTGTCTGCTTAAGAGTTTTTTGTAAGCCTCTTTCACATTTTCAAGATCAAAAACTGAATCAATAACAGGTTTTAGTTTATTTGGAAAGAACTTTAGATAATGGGCAACCTCTCCTTTTGTTCCCATATAAACGCCGTGTATCTTCAGGTTCTTCCCAAAT
>JALVEY010000081.1 GCA_027030485.1 Persephonella sp. | reverse complement strand
ATCTTCTGTTTTGTTTCATTAACCTCTTTTCTTCCTTCCTGAATTATGTTTATAACGTGATCAAACTCTGTTGGAACTGTTCCTATTTTTTCTTTCAGTTCTTCAACCTCTTCCATCAGTCTTAGCGTCTCTGTTCTGAGTATCTCAAACCTTCCAAAAGAAAGACCGTTTTCTTCGATTCTTTTTAATACTTCAGGGTCGTTGTAATCACCTTTAAGCAGTCTGTCTATATCCGGATCTATCTTTTTCAGTTTTTTAATTCTTTTGTTTAGATCTTTTTCTTTTCTTTTTAGTCTTAGATACAAATCTTTCAGCTCGTCAGCTATCTTATCAAGTTTTGTGAATTTTATATTCAGGCTTTTGATAAACCTGTTCACTTTAGCGTGCTTTTGTATAAACTCTTTTTTAAGCTCTTCATTTTCAGGATCATCTATTATCGCTTGCTCAAGATCTCTAAGCTCCCTGTACATCTCTGCAAGTTTAAGACCCTTTGCTATAAACTCCTGAGTGATGTTATCCATTACCTCAATCTCATCTGTTTCCTCATCAATATCATTGTTTGTCTCAATATTTATTAGATCCTTTACCTTCATTTTTCCGTCTGCTATTTTTGCCCATTCGTCAAGGAGTCTTTCAGCAAGGAAAGATGTTCTGAGCAAACCTCTAAACACTTTTTTTCTTGCCCTTTCTATCTCTTTTGCAAGCATTATCTCTTCCTGTCTCGTCAGGAGAGGGATTTTACCCATCTCTTTCAGGTAAAGTTTTACCGGATCATCTGTCTTTGACCAAGCATCATCTGAAAGGTTAATTCCAAGATGGGAGCTCTCACCTGAAAACTCTTCAGGTTTTCCTTCTTCAACCACATCAATATTCAGTTCATTAAGATATTCAATCAGATGCTCAAGTTCATCTTCAGAAAGGAGGAGATCCTCGTCTATAGTTTCAGAAAGCTCTTGATATGTAACATAACCTTTTTCTTTTGCAAGGATGATGAGTTTCTGAACGTCATCTCTTTCATGCATCATCATTTCTTTTTGTTTCCTCCTGTATATAAAGATTTTTTATTCAAAAAAATCTTTTTAATTGATATGTCATCTAACGAAGGGACTAAAGACGATTCTATTTCGTTTTGTTGTTTGATCCAGTTTTTATGCATTACTTTAAGTGCATTAACAACCGCTTCTGGATGTGAAGGAATGTTAAGCTGTCTTATTTTCTCCAATTCCCCTGTTTCTCCACTTTTTAAAACTTCATTTAATAGATATAAAAAATAGGCAGAACCTGTAATTTTATCAAAATCTTTAAATCTTCTCAATATTTCGTCTTTGTTTTCTAAAAGTCCTTTTAGAACCACTTTTTCAGCGTAGTAAAGGCTATCGATCTCTACCTCTTCTGTTTCTGTTCTTACCTCTTTTTTACTTTCAACCTGTAGCATATCTACAGGTATTCCTGTTTTATCTGAAAGCTCCTTCAGATACAAACCCTGCACATGTTTATCAGGCAAATAAGACAGAATATCCAGATATAAATCTATGATCTCTTTTCTTTTTTTCAATTCTTTTGTTTTTTCTATTCTTTCAAGGAGAAAATACAGAAAGTCCTGTGCATTGCTCAGGTATCTTTCAACCTCCCTGTAGCCCTTTTTGGCAAGATCGTCAGGATCAAGTCCCTTCTGAAGGGGGCAGTAAAAGACATCTATCCTGTAGGGCAGGAGGATCTTTGCTGCCTTTATTACAGCTTTTTTTCCTGCAGCGTCAGAATCAAACATCAAGACAGCTTTTTTAACAAATTTTGAGAGAAGTTTTCCGTGATGGGGCGTCATTGCCGTTCCGAGGGTGGCAACCACATTCCTGATACCTATCTGGTGAAGTGAGATCAGGTCAAGGTATCCTTCAACCACGATCACTTCCTTTTTTTCCCTTATAAAGTCCCTTCCTTCGTAAAGACCGTAAAGGATTTTTCCTTTTGAGTAGATCTCTGTTTCGGGGGAGTTTATGTATTTAGGCTGTTTTCCATCTTTTACAGCTCTACCGCCGAAAGCCACCGTTCTTCCCCTGTGGTCTTTTATCGGGAAGATTATCCTTCCTGCAAACTTATCCCTCAGCGTCCCGTCTTCTTTTACAGTAATCAGTCCGATTTTTTTCAGCTGATGGTGTGATATTCCCTCTTTCTGGCAGAAAGAAAGAAGTTCATCTATCTGGTAAGGTGAAAAGCCAACATCAAAGGCATCAACCACATTAGGAAGAAGCTCTCTTTTCCTGATGTATTCTTTAGCTTCCGATGATTTTTTCAGCTGATCTTTGTAAAAATCTTTTATTTTTTCTGCAATCTTAATAAGCTCATTTTTTTCCTTTTGGTCTTCCTGCTCTTTTGTGTATTTGATCTGAATGTTGTATTTCTGGGCAAGTTTTATAATAGCCTCCCCAAAAGATATACCTTCATACTCCATCAGGAATGTCACTGCAGAACCGCTTTTTCCACAGCCAAAACATTTGAATATATTTTTCTGTGGGGAAACCATAAAAGAGGGTGTTTTTTCTGAATGAAAAGGACAGAGAGCTTTGTAATTTGATCCTGCTTTTTGGAGATCAATATACTCAGATATAACGTCGTAAACATTGGCAGTTCTGAGGACTTCCTCTACCGTCTCCTGACTTATAGCCATTTATTCTCCTCTTTTTTATATAGATATAAAATTTAAACAAAAATTTG
>JALVEY010000080.1 GCA_027030485.1 Persephonella sp. | reverse complement strand
CCTTTTTTCTCCACTCTTTAAGCTTTATGTCGTAATAATGGTTCATATTGTCTATGCCTACAACATTAAATCCTCCCTCAAGGAGCATTTTTGCTGTTTTCCAGCCTATAAAACCGGCTGCTCCTGTTACAAGAACAGTTTGTGATCCTTTTGCTTGCATAAAACCTCTCCTGATATAATTTGAAACCTAAAAATTATAACACCAGAGAGGTTGTTTATTGAAAATTCTTCAGGTTGTTGATGGATACGGTTGGGGCGGAACAAAAGAGCAGGTCTATCTGACAACAAGGGAGCTGAGAAAAAAAGGGGTTGATGTTCATATAGCTCTTTCATTTCAGTATAAAGAGATGGTAGAAAAGCTCAGACCTTATGACGTTCCTGTCCATTTTTTTGAAAACCATCTGAAAAATGCAAGATACAGATTTGAAAACTACAAAAGGCTGATAAAAATAATAGATGAAAACAGGTTTGATGTTGTTATAGGCAACTCCCCCCATGCGTTTGATTATGTAAGAATAGCAAAGATATTCCTTAAAACAAAACCAAAGATAATTAATGTAAAAAGATCAGGAAGGCTTCCTTCTTTTTTATCTAAATATCTAAAATACTCAGCAGCTGACAGAATAGTTGTGGTATCAAAAAATGTTGAAAAATTTCTGAGGGAGAAAAATTTCTTCCCTGAAAAGCTTGTCACAATACAGAGCGGAATTGATCTTTCAAGATTCAAACCAAATCCTGAAAAAGCTCAGCTGAGAAAAAAACTTGGACTGCCTCTTGATAAAAAAATCTTTATAAATGTGGCAAACTGGAATCCTCAGGTAAAAGCACAGGATAAACTTTTAGAGGCTTTTGCCAGGGCAAACATACCAGATTCCTATCTTGTTTTTGTTGGTATAGATACAGACAGGTATATAGAAACACTTTCAAAAAAATTTGGGATTAAAAATGCTGTGGGGCTTGGTTTTAGAAAGGACATACCTGACCTACTAAACGCTTCAGATTTTTTTGTTCTTTCCTCAAACCTTGAGGGTATAGCAGGGGCATTACTTCAAGCAATGGCAACAGGAAAAGTAGTTTTATCAACACTTGCAGGTGGTATAGATGAATACCTCGTTGACGGTTATAACGGATTTTCGGTTGATGTTGGTGATTTTGAATCTCTGAAGAAAAAGATGATCAAGATTAGTAAAATGAATGAAGATCAGTACAGAAAAATATCAGAAAATGCTGTTAAAACGGCACAAAGCTACTCAATTGAAAAAAATGCAGAAAAATATATAAAACTTTTTGAGGAACTGCTGAATGAAAAATAACCTGTTTATCATCTTTTACCACAAGATAATCCCCAGATGGGGACATTCAAAGGCTGTCTCAACATTTGAGATTGAGATGAAAATAATAAAAAAATTTTTCAATGTAATAACACTTGATGATATTTATGAGTATCTCACAACAGACAAATTGCCTGAAAAACCATCTGTTGTTATATCATTTGATGATGGATATCTGGATAATTTTGTGTATGCTTACCCTATTTTGAAAAAATTAGGTCTGAAAGCAACAATATTTCCAATAACATCACGGATTATAAAGGAGGGTATAATCAGACCAACACTTGAGGATTACTGGTCTGGCAAAATCTCAAAATCCCAGCTTTACAGACCGAAGACCATGGCACAGGCAAACTACCAGTTTCTCTCAACAGGAAGATCAGAAGATTTCCTGTCTGTTGAAGAGCTTCATAAAATGAAAGACGTTTTTGACATACAGGGACACGCAAAAGTGCATGCAAAGGTGTTTTATTCTAATCAAATAATAGATTTTTACGATGGAAAAAATGGACACTGGAGCAACATTTATGCCTACGGCTATTCAGATGATTTTTCAGATCTTGATAAACCGGTTGTTGGTTATCCCCTTTTTCCAGACAGAAACAACCTGTCTGTCAGAAGAGGTTTTTTAAAAAAAGAAGTGAAAGATTACATAAGATCCCTTGACAAAAGCTTTTTCAAAACAAAAAACTGGAAAGATAAGCTAAAGGAAGACCTCCTCAAAACCTTTGACAGCCTTCTTTATTTTGAAACAGAACAGCAGAGAAAAGAAAGGGTGAAAAGAGAACTGATTGAGGCAAAAAAAGAGCTTGAGGAAATAACAGGTCAGAAGGTAAGGCATCTTTCATACCCTTTTGGGCATTATGATGAAACTCTTGTGGAGATCGCCTCACAGATTTATGACACAGCTTACACAATAGAAAAGGATATTATCAAAAAAGGACAGAACTTGCACAAACTTCCAAGAATTGAGATCGCAAAAGATTTTCCGGCATTTTTAAGTAAAATAATAAAATTCAGTATGAAAAATTGAGGGTAAAATGGAAAAAAGAGCAGTTCCACTTGAAAGTCCTCTTTCTTTTGAGCTTTTTGGGATAAAATTTAAAAACCCTGTCTGGACAGCTTCAGGCTGTTTTTCTTACGGGCTTGAGGTGGCACAGAACCTTTATGATATTTCAAAGCTTGGAGCTGTTGTTGTAAAAGGACTTTCATACAGACCAAGAGAAGGAAACCCGCCCCAGAGAATAGTTGAAACCCCGTGCGGAATGCTCAACTCTATAGGACTTCAAAACCCCGGTGTTGAGTATTTTTCTGAAAACATACTTCCTGAGCTTAGAAAATACGATACCGTCATAATAGCTAATGTTTTTGGTGAAAATGAGGAAGAATACATAAAGGTTGCAGAGTTTTTAGACAAAACCGAAGGAGTTCACGCCCTTGAGCTGAATGTTTCCTGCCCGAATGTAAAAAAAGGCGGGATC
>JALVEY010000079.1 GCA_027030485.1 Persephonella sp. | reverse complement strand
ATCTTGATATATGCCTGTCTATAATCCCAACATCATCAAAACCTATATTCCTGAGAAAGTGGCTCGCCTCTTTATAACCATACCCATAAATATTTTTCACCAGTTTTTCTCTCGCCTCTTTCCCATCCTCCTCTTTTGAGATTTCCAAAAGAAACTGCTCTTTTTCCCTAAGTTTTATAATCCTTTCTGCTCTTTGCTGTGCAAATCTATGACCTTTTTTTCTGGTAATCTCAAACAGCTTTTCATAAGTGTATTCTTTAAAGCCGTCTATACCTATTTCTTTCTGGATTTTTATCCCCATCACTGCAGAAGAATTAGCAGTCAGTATGCAAAAGCATGCTTCCGAAAAAATATCAGCCTGATATGGATCAATATCAATAAATGGTCTAAAATCAAATCTTGTCAGGTTTTTTTCTTTTAGATTTTTAAATTCTGATATTCTCTGTTTTACATATTTTTCTATATGATTTTTGGCTTTTATTATCTCTTCTTTAGCAGGTATCAACTCTCTTCCTTAGCAAGATTGTAGCCGTTGTAAAATACACCGTCCCCATCAACGAATAAATTGTGAACAACCTTTTTTTCAAAATCAACCTTTCTATTATCAAAAATTATTGTTAGATTGTCTGCATTTCCTATAGTCTCAAATTTTATTTTTTGTTTGAATGAAAGCCTGATTTTTTGACCCTTTTTGAGTTTTATAATCTTTTCTTCTCCATCTATATAAGCTGTTATCCATACATAATCTTTTGCTCTTAAACTTATTTTCTGAATGAATTTTTGTGAACTGTTTTCTTTAATGGTGATCCAGTTGTTGTCCGGTTGAGGAATACTAATTAATCTGAAAAAATCTGTTATATCATCATCCTCTTTATTTTTTCCAGAAGTATTTATTATCACAAAAAGCAATCCTATTAATAGGGCAAACACAGTTTTAAAAAATCTTACAAAAAATCCTTGTTTTTCCTCTTTTTTATTTTCATCCTTAAGAGATTTTGTTTTTTTCTCAGATTCATTTTCCTTTTCTAATTCTATATCCAGATTGTAATAATTTATAAGAACCTTCATAAGAAAGTAAGCGTAGGGGTCTTTTCTTAGGTAATTCTCATCTTCCTCAAGTCGTCTGATTATATCCACAGGAATTTTTGTAATATTGTGAAGATCTTGCCTGGATAACCCCCTTTTTTCTCTCTCTTCTTTACAAAGTTTCCCTGCTGTTATTAAATCAGCCAATACTAATACCCTGCGTTAGTATTAAAAAAAGTATATCACTAATTTTTAACAAACATCAAATATTTATAAAATTGCTTTCTGCGTACATTTTACCCAGATTACCGACTGTTTTCGCTCCGTAAATAACTATCTTTAATTCTCCAGAATAAATTTTTCCCAAGTTTTGTGTAATAGCTCTTTTTATATCTATAAAACTGTATCCCTCTTTCCCATCTGGCAATGTATCGCTATGAAACTCTATTATGTGTGGAGCTTCCAAATTGCCTATTATTAAATTCTGCGATATGCCATTTTCATCAAAAACCGCTTTCAATTTAATTTCCACCTTTGTTCCTGTTTGTATAAAATCCTCATAATCTACACCTATTATTAATATAGGTTCTGTATAAAATCTTGGCATCTCTAAACTGACTTCTTTTAATGGTTCGTTTAGTATCCAGATTTTTCCGTTGTATTTATTTAATATTGCAACCTTTTTATCTCCTTTGTTTATTATATTTTTGACTTTTGCCCTCAATAAACCTTTTACTGAACGGGAAAACCACAGGACAGAATGGGGGATTTCCTGTTTATTTATTTTTAAAATTGAATGTAAAACTCTCCAGTTTACAAAATTAAAACTCTCCTCCCTACAGGTAAGACCTAAACTTTCAGCAAACGCTCTGACCTGTTTTATAAAAAGAAGTTCTTCTCTACTTCCCGGAAGTCTCCCTCTGCCGTATGAAACAAGTTCATTTATATACTCATCTTCTCTCTGCTGAAATAGAGCGTACATACAACCGCAATAATTTTGATGGTATAGTTGAAATTCTTTTGAAAGTCTGTTCATCTTTTCTATTCCACCACTTTTCTTGAAATCTATTGATAAAAACTCAATATCATGATGTTTCGCAACTTTTTCTCCTATCTCCTTAAGCACCTGAAAATCCTTTTTAGGACTCATCATCAGGACTGTTGTTATGGCATCAAATCCATTTTCCTTCGCAAACTGTGCTGTTTTTTCCAGCCTTAAATCGTGACATACACTACATCTTTTTCCCCTCTCAGGTTCGTTCTCCAGTCCCTTAACAGCTGTAAGCCATCTGTCAAGATCGTAAGGGGCAAGATGGCATTTTATCCCAAGATCATTACAAACCCTTTCTGTCTCAACCCATCTAAGAAGATACTCCTCTTTAGGATGAATATTAGGATCGTAAAAATATCCTTCTATGTAAGAATTGGGATATTCTTCCTTTATTTTTCTGAGGGCATAAACAGCGTCAACCCCACAGCATATATGAACAAGTATTTTTTTCATTTTTCCTTCCTGATATAATTTTTTAAAACTTCTCTGATAAGCTGTGAAACTGTCATTCCCTTTTTTTCAGCTTTTTCCAATATTTTTTCTTTAAGATCAGGATCAACGGTAATACTTAATATATCCTTTTTTCTGGTACGCTTCACCATTTTTTTCTTTCTCTGGGGAATAGATACCCATTTTAGATTTTCACACCGGTTGTTGTCCCTGTTTCCGTCTATATGGAGAAGATATCTGCCGTTATTTTTGTTCTCCACAAAATACTCACCTACAAGTCTATGGACAAAAAAGAGCTTTCTTTTCCCCCTATTACTCAGCTGAACTGTGTGAAAACCGTTTTTGTTTTTGTAAGTTTTCATTCTGAACTGGAAATAGCTGGTTTCAAGAAAACCATGTTTTACCCCCCTGTATATAAATCCTTTATTGCTTACAGCGTAGTTTGGGAAATCTTCTATCTGTTTTAAAACTTCATCACCAAATCTGTAAATTATTCTTCCTTTCATTTTTAACCTCATTTGCAATATGCAATATTATACAATATTGCAAAGACAAATATAATAGACATTATATTTGCAACCTGAAAATTTTCAGGGGATTTTTGAACGAAACTGATTTTTATTGTCGGAAAATTCCAGAATATTTTTCAAAATAACCCCTAAAGATAAAAATGCCGAAATAGGTTGAAAAGTAGTATTATATTAGGTGGGATGATAAGATTATTTGTTAGAGAAAAGCAAAGTATAAAGATAATCAACGTTGAGGATTTATCCCAGAAATGGGATAGGTCTGAGGATGTCTTATGGATTGATATAATCTCTCCAACAGATCAGGAACTTGAATGGGTATCAAAAGAGTTTGAGGTTGAGTTTCCCTCAAAGCAGGAAACCCAGGAGATAGAAATAAGTTCAAGATATTTTGAAGATGAGGAAAGTATAACAATAAATGCTTACTTTTTGATAACATCAGAGGGTGAAACCCCCTACAACGAAACAGTTACATTTATATTAAAAAAACATCATTTAATAACGGTAAGATACAAAGAGCTAAAAACCTTTAAGGAACTGGTAAAAAAGTTGATGATGAATCCAAGTGCCTATGAAGACGGTTATTATGTATTTGCCGGAATACTGGAAATAAGAATTGATACAGATGCAGATACTCTTGAGTTTATCACCCGAGAAATATCAAAGTTAGGTAAAATAGTTTTCACAGGAATAGACATAACAGAAGAAATTTTAGAATCCATCTCCTTCTATGAAGAGCTAAATATGACAATAAGAGAAAATCTTATTGATAAGCAGAGAATTCTTTCCTCCCTCTTGAAATCATACAAAATCCCGAAAGAGGTAAGGGAAGAAATAAGAATAATGATAAAGGACGTTAACTCTCTTATTGAGTACACAACATTTAATTTTGAGAGACTTGATTACCTTCAAAACACATTCTTAGGACTTTTAAACATACAGCAAAATCAGGTGATAAAAATATTCACTATCATGTCTGTTATCTTTCTTCCCCCTACACTAATAGCAAGCATCTATGGAATGAACTTCCAGTTTATGCCGGAGCTTGGCTGGAAGTATGGATACCCTTTTGCCATTTTCTTAATGATCATCTCTGCATTGATACCCCTCTTTATTTTCAAGAAAAAAGGATGGCTATAATCTATATCAATCATGAAATGGAATATCCTACAGATTGACAAGGACATTATAATATGTAATAATTTTCAACTTGTTAGACAACTCAAAGTAAAGAGGAGGATAATGAAAACATACCACGTTCGCAAAGAGGACATAAAAAGAGAATGGTACGTGATTGATGCAACAGGAAAAAATCTTGGTAGACTTGCAACACTTATAGCAAATGTTCTTAGGGGAAAACACAAGCCTTACTTCCAGCCAGATGTGGATGTTGGCGATTTTGTTATAGTTTTAAATGCTGACAAGATAACAGTAACAGGAAAAAAGCTGACAGACAAAGAGTATAAATACCACACAAACAGACCTGGTGGTTTGAGAGTTAGATCCCTCCAGTGGATGCTTGAACACAAGCCTGAAGAGGTTGTAAGACTGGCTGTTGAAAGAATGCTTCCAAAAAATAAACTCCAGAAAAGATTTATGAAAAGGTTAAAAGTTTACACAGGATCACAGCACAAACATCAGGCACAAAACCCAAAAAACCTTGAAGAGCTGAAAGCTCTCTGGAAAAACTTTTAAGGTGATGGAGGTAAAAAACCTTGGCTGAGATAGTAAAAATAGATCCTAAAGTTGCAAAATACGGAACAGGAAGAAGAAAAGAGGCTGTTGCAAGGGTATGGATATTTCCCGGTGAAGGGAAACTTTATGTGAAGAGCTCATCAGGAAAAGAATGGGAAGGAAAAGATTACTTTGAAAGGGATATACTTATAGAAAAAATAAACATGCCTTTTGTTGTTACGGAAACACTGGGTAAGTTTGATGTCTATGCAACTGTAAAAGGGAGCGGAAAACCTGCACAGGCAGAGGCTGTCATGTACGGGATAGCAAAAGCTCTTCTCCAGTACAACCCTGAATTTAGACCTACATTGAAATCAGCAGGACTTCTGACCAGAGATGCCAGAGTAAAAGAAAGGAAGAAATACGCACAGATGGGTGCAAGAGCAAAATACAGATGGTCTAAGCGTTAATATAAAATGTCTTTGGGGGATGAACTCCCCCTTTCCTGTTGATTATTTCTTTAATCAGTCCTATCATTAGACAAAAACCGGAGAAAAAGATTGAAGGTCTCAATAGTTGGAGCTTCTGGATACACCGGAGTAGAACTTATAAGAATTCTTTCCTTCCATGAAAAAATCAGCCTGAATCAGATAGTATCAAGACAGTTTGCAGGAAAAAAATTAAGATCTGTTTTTCCCCATTTTTCAAAAAGCAGATACGAAGACATTATATTTGATGATGAGGTTGACCTGAACTCATCAGATCTTTATTTTCTATGTCTTCCCCATGAGCCCTCTTTGGAGCTGGTAAAACAGCTTACAGAAAAAGGAAAAAAAGTGATTGATCTGTCTGCATCTTACAGAATTAAAAATAAAAATGCCTATCCTGAATATTACGGTTTTGAGCATAAATACCCGGAACTTCTTGAAAAGGCGGTTTATGGTCTGCCAGAGATATTCAGGGAAAAAATAAAAAAAGCAGACATAATCGCAAACCCCGGGTGCTACCCTACAGCTACCCTCATGGCTGTTTATCCTTCTGTAAAAGAAGGGGTTATCTCAGGAGATAAAATCGTGGTTAATGCCATCTCCGGAATTTCAGGTGCAGGCAGAGCTTTAAAGCAGCAGTTTCACTATCCTGAGGCTTTTGGAAACTCATACGCATATAACCCAGTAAAACACAGACATACCCCGGAAATGGAAGATGTAATCAAGAATATTTCAGAAAGGGACATTAAAGTTAGGTTCACACCCCACATAATACCAGTATCAAGGGGAATGATAGCAACAGTAATTTTTGAAACAGATCTGAAAAAGGATCAGCTTGTAGAGCTATACAGACTGGAATACAGGTATGAACCTTTTATAAGAATTGTTTCCAGACCGCCACAAATAAAAGATCTGATCGGATCAAACTTCTGTGATATTTATGTTGATTTTGATGAGAAAACAGGGCAGGCTGTTGTTATATCTACTATTGACAATCTTGGAAAAGGTGCTTCCTCACAGGCTGTTCAGAATATGAATATCGTTTTAGGTTTTAATGAGGAAGAATGTCTCAAGGATATTTCCCTTTCATCAATCCTTTTCCCCTGATAAAATTATTACGCAAATCTTATTAAAAAAGGTAGAAGTTGATAGACAAACAAAGGGTAGAGCAGATAGTACAGAGATTTCAGGAAAAAACTGTTCTGGTTATTGGTGATCTTATTTTAGACAGGTATCTATGGGGAGATGTTGAAAGGATTTCCCCGGAAGCTCCTGTTCCTGTCGTTGAAGTTAAAAAAGAGACGGTTAATCCGGGAGGGGCTTCAAATGTTGCATGGAATATATCTTCGCTCGGATCAAAGGTTTACATGGCAGGTGTAATCGGCGAAGATCAGAACGGTAAAATCCTTGAAGAACTTCTTGTTGAAAAGGGAATAATTCCCCTTAACATAAAGGACAGAAACAGACCAACAACAGAAAAAACAAGAATTATAGCAGTAAGTCAGCAACTTCTCAGGATAGACAGGGAGAATAAACAAAAGATAAACAGCGATCTTTCAAATAGATTGATAAAAAATTTAGAAAACGTTATACATGAGGTTGACTGCATCATCATCTCTGATTACGGAAAAGGCGTCATAACGGAAGACCTGATGAATTATCTAAAAAAAACAAAGAAACCTTTGTTCGTAGATCCAAAACCTTCAAACTTCTTTCTTTATAAAAATGTGACAACTATGACCCCAAACAGAAAAGAGGCTTACGAATGTGTAAAGGCAGACAGGGATACACCCCTTGAGGAAGTCGGGAAAAGGATAATGGAAGAGTTGAAGATTGAGAACCTGCTGATAACACTTGGTCCTGAAGGAATGGCTCTGTTTGATGAAAATAAGGTGATCAAAATCCCTGCAAAAGCCAAAAAAGTTTTTGATGTAACAGGTGCAGGGGATACTGTTATTTCAGTTCTTGCCCTGTCAAAAATATCAGGAGCTTCATGGGAAGAATCAGCCTCCCTTGCCAATTATGCAGCAGGTTATGTTGTGGGAGAGATAGGAACCGCAACAGTAGATAGAAAAAAACTCCTTGAGCTGATACCGTAAAAGATTTATCATATTTTATAAAAAACAGGGGTGTTAGATGCTTATTAAATTTTTTATAAAACCAAGAAAAGGTGTTCTTGATCCACAAGGTAGAGCCGTAACAGAAAACCTCAGATCTCTTGGTTTTTCAGATGTTAAGGATGTGAAAGTAGGCAAATATATAGAGGTTTATGTCCAGCAAACGGACAAAGAAAAGGCTGTAGAAGAGGCAAAACAGATGGCAAAAAAGGCACTGGTAAACGAGATAATTGAAGATTACGAATTTGAGATTGTGGAGGACTGATATTGAAATTTGCCGTTGCCGTTTATCCAGGATCAAACTGTGATTACGACACATACAGGGTGTTAAGGGATGTTTTGGATCAGGAAGTCCAGCTGATAGATTATAGAACAACCGATCTGTCAGGTTTTGATTGTGTTGTGCTTCCCGGGGGATTTTCCTTTGGTGATTATCTCAGACCGGGGACGCTGGCTGCACATACACCGCTGACGGGAACTGTCAAAGAGTTTGCAGATAAAGGAGGTCTTGTTATTGGAATATGCAACGGTTTCCAGATACTTACAGAGGCACATCTACTGCCGGGAGCGCTGATGCCCAATGTTCACGGAAAGTTTGTCTGCAGACACCAGTACCTCAGGGTAGAAAACACAGACAACCCTTTCACAAACCAGTGTGAAGAGGGTCAGATACTAAAAATACCTATCGCCCATCATGACGGAAATTATTTTGTTGATGATGAAACACTAACAAAAATGGAGGAAAACGGACAGATTATTCTGAGATATTGTGATGAGTATGGAAACATAACGGAAGAGGCAAATCCTAACGGCTCTATAAAAAATATAGCCGGAATAACTAATGAGAATAAAAATGTTTTTGGTCTGATGCCTCACCCTGAAAGGGCTGCAGAGTCCATATTAGGAACTGAAGACGGACTTTACATACTCAGGTCAATACTGGAAATCTACTCATGAAGTATTCTGTCCAGAATTTTTTTCAGTTTTTCTGTTTTTCCTGAGCCAATTATTTTGGTAATAATATTAAGATCCTTATCTAAAATAACGGTAATGGGTGTTCCGAATATACCGAAGGCTGACTTTGTTTTGTATCTTGCTATAACCACAGGCAGATCAAACCCCCACTCCCTTTTTTTCTCTTCTATCTGAAGTATATCCCTCGTTCCTATAACAGCAGCATAAAATCTAACTTTACCTTTGTATCTTTTTGATAGTTCTGATACTTCTGGAAGCTCTTTCTTACAGGAATGACAATAAACCTGCCAGAAAACAATAACTGTAGGTTTTCCTTTCATATCTTTTATGCTTATCTTTTTGCCGTCTAAACTTTCAAAATAAACATCAGGGGCTTTTTTTCCATAAGACAGTCCAGAAGATAAAAAGATTGCCGATAGAATGAAGATGATTATATTTTTCAATTACAGCCTCCGAAATGTATTTAAGTAATAATATATACCCCCTTTGGTGAAAAATGAATATAAGAGAGCAGATTGAAAACATTGAATACCAGATTTTGCACCCAAGAGCCTCAAAAAGCAGAGAGGCAAAAAGATCAAAACCGGAAAAAGAGTGTGATCTAAGGACAAAATACCAGAGGGATAGGGACAGAATACTTCACTCTAAAGCATTCAGAAGACTGAAGCATAAAACTCAGGTTTTTTTGTCTCCAGAAGGGGATCACTACAGAACAAGAATGACCCACACCCTTGAGGTTGCCCAGATCGGCAGGACGATAGCAAGAGCTTTAAAGCTGAATGAGGATCTTGTTGAGGCTGTAGCTTTAGGTCATGATCTTGGACATACGCCTTTTGGACATGCAGGAGAGTTTTTGCTTAAAGAGGGGGCATCGTACCACCACGCCAGACAGAGCCTCAGGGTTGTTGAAAAATTAGCAAACGATGGTAAAGGCTTAAACCTGACTGTTGAGGTTAAGGACGGTATTCTCAAACACAGTAAGGGGAAGTCTCCTTTAATATCTGAAGGAAACATGCCCAAAACCCTTGAAGGGGAGATTGTAAGAATAGCAGACAAGATAGCATACATAAACCACGATCTTGAAGATGCTGTAAGGGCAAAGCTAATATCAGAAAATGATATTCCCAGAGATATAAGATCGGTATTAGGTGAAACAAAGTCAGAAAGGATAACAACTATAGTAAAAAGCATTATATACTCCACTATAGATAACAACTACCAGCATATCGTTATGGAAGAAAAAATATACAAAAATATGTACCGGCTGAGGCAGTGGCTTTTTGATAATGTTTACCTTGCAAAGCCTGTAGTTGAAGAGCTTGAAAAGGGAAAAGGGATACTAAAAGCCCTTTATGAGTATTACCTTAAGAATTACCACCTTATACCTTATTATGAAAAATACCTTCAACTGTGGGGAGAGTACGATCCTAAACAGGCTGCCGTTGATTATGTGGCAGGAATGACAGACAGATTTGCACTGAAAACATACGAAAAAATATTCATACCAAAAGGCTGGCACATACTTTAATACTCAATAATAACAGTCAGATTATCCTGATAATCGTGTGCTGCAGAAACATTCTGCATAGGTGGGATAACTCCCACTAATATGTACTGAACTTCTGAATAACAGTTTTTCTTAGGGGGAATATTAACATTAATCTTACAGGTTCCCCCTGTCCCATCTCCTAAAATACAGTTCCTGTAGTACAGGTTATAGTATAGCTTCTCATTTTTTGAAGGGGAATAGAGGTATCTTCTTTGGGGATTACTGCTGTTTCCTCCTATAACGCTTATACTAAAAGAAGCTCCCGATTTGTGCATTCCGTGGGAACATCTAACGGTCAAAGTGGTGTATGTTCTTTTTATATGTTTTTCAAATGGATCATAGGTTCCAAAAATTATATCCTCAATATCAACCGAGCAGTTGGGGTGGTTTCCTGCCAACGCCGTATTTATGATAATTAGTAATCCTATCACTGTGAATTTTATCTTACTCATCTCTGCCTCCTAATTTAATCTCAGACTTTCCCTGA
>JALVEY010000078.1 GCA_027030485.1 Persephonella sp. | reverse complement strand
CAGCTGCTTCTTTTATCTTCTTAAGACCTATCTCGTAGTTAGGTCCTCCTCTCCTTACATATATTCTTACGCCAACTTTTCTTAATTTGTCAGCATACTCTTTCATCGCATCTATGATTCCTTCAAATGTTTTTGCAACATCTGTGAAGTTAGCTATAGCACCACCGATTATGAGTATCTTATCTCCCTGAGGGTGTCTTTCTCTGGTCATAAGATCAAATACAGTTTTAACATATTCTCTTGTCTCTGCTCTTGATGGATTACCTGAATACTCTCCGTAATTTGCAAGTTCTTTTACTGCTCCAAGATCTGCAACTGTATCGGAGTAAACAACGGATGCTCCACCACCTGCAACGAGCGTCCATATTCTTCCTTTTGGATTAAGAATTGTAAGCTTCAATGAAGCCCCTGATTTTTCGTCCATCTCTTTAATATATTTTTCTTCAGGAGAAAGATCCCTTCCAAATCCTGCTGGAAATTCAATTTCTCCCCATTTTCTACCAGCAACAAACTGGGCTGTATCATCAAGTCTTCCGACAAAATCAAGGGGATAAATTTTGTTTCCAACCATAACCAGAGGGTTTATTTCAAGGTATGTGAAGTGAAGATCTTTAAACAGTTTATAAAGTCTGTAAACAAAGTCAGCATATTTCTCTTTATCTTTTATATCTGCAGGAACATTCTGCTCAATTAATTTTTTGATTTCTTCATCAGATGCTGTTATAGGAATTTTTACCTCAACAACTTTATCCCAGTTTTCCTCAACTTCTATTCCACCAAATGCAGACATGTATATAATGTCTTCATCTTCGTCTGTTGTTATGGCAACATAATACTCCTCTTCCGGTTTATGGGGAACAAAGGGTTCAACTAAAAAGTGGGTTAGATGTCCTTTCACGCCGTTGATCTCAATTTCTTCAGACATTTTTTGCTTGATCCATTCTTTTGCGTCTTCCCATGTGACATCACCGGGTTTTTCCTTTTTGAAAAATATTAGACCTAATTTCCCCCTTTTACCAAAAAGCATGTCAGGTTTTGCAACAAGTGGGGTATCTTTGACCCATGGGTATTCTTCCGGGATTTTATCAAGATCAGTTTCTGGTGTGATAAGAATTGATTTAAAATCATACTGGAAAGCACCGTTAAAATACTCTTCCCAGTTTTCTGCTAAAATCCTTTTTCCGTCATACTCTCTAATTCCTCGTTGAGCCATTTATATCCTCCTAATTTATTTGTAAGATTTTTCAAAACAATAAATTATATCAAACAAATAAAAAGGGACGCCTCCTTTTCAGGAGAAGCGTCCCTATCTTTAAGACAAATTTTGGTATTTCTTTCCAACTTTAGCTACGACTCTAAAAGAGTATCAATAATTTTGTTCAAGGTTTCGCTTGGTCTCATAGCCTTTTCTGCCTTTTCATCATCTGGGTGATACCATCCACCTACATCAGTTGGCTTACCTTCAGATGCAGCTATCTCAGATATAATCTTCTCTTCATTCTCTTTAAGATCTGCATAAACTTTTGAGAATTTATCAGCAAGCTCCTTATCTTCTGTCTGTGAAGCTAAAGCTTCAGCCCAGTAAAGTGCAAGGTAGAAGTGGGAACCTCTTGTATCAAGCTGTCCAACTTTTCTTCCTGGTGTTTTGTTGTTGTCAAGATATTTACCGATAGCTTTTGAGAGTGCTTCAGCAACAACAAGTATTCTTGGGTTATCTTTCTGGTGTAGGGCTTTCAGCTGTTTGTATGCAAGCTTTAAGGATTCTTCAAATGCAAGGAATTCTCCAAGAGAATCCCATCTGAGATGACCTTCTTTCAGGAACTGCTCGACATGTTTTGGTGCTGATCCTCCTGCACCTGTCTCAAATACTCCACCACCTGCTATGAGGGGAACAATAGAGAGTGATCTTGCAGATGTTCCAACCTCAATTATTGGGAACAGGTCTGTTAGATAATCTCTCAGAACATTTCCTGTAACAGATATTGTGTTTTCCCCATTTCTAAATCTTGCAAGGGTAAATTTCATAGCATCTTGTGGAGCTTTTATGTACCAGTCAACATCTGAAAGATCGTATTTTGGAAGTTCTTCTTTAACTTTTTCTATGAGGTTTTTGTCGTGAGCCCTGTATTCATCAAGCCAGAACACTATTGGAAAACCTGAGTCTTTAGCTCTATTTACAGCAAGCTTTATCCAGTCTCTTATTGCTATATCTTTTGTTATACATGATCTCCAGATGTCTCCTTCATTGACACAGTGTTCAATCAGAACATTTCCTTCCTCATCAACTACTTTCATCTTACCGTCTGATGGAGGGAAGAAGGTTTTGTCGTGTGAGCCGTATTCTTCAGCCTTCATCGCCATAAGACCTACATTCTGTACAGTTCCTATTTTTGTAGGATCAAACTGTCCTCTTGCTTTTATGTCCTCTACAATCTCTTTGTACATAGTTGCATACGATCTGTCAGGTATAGAGAGGATAACATCTTCTGTCTCCCCGTCGGGACCCCAGCCCTGAAGACCGTTCTTGATAACAGCAGGAACAGACGCATCAATAATAACATCGTTTGGCATATGGAGGTTTGTTATTCCTTTGTCAGAATCAACCATATACATTCTTGGTCTTTCTTTATATATCTCTTCAATAGTCTGCTTTATTTCTTGCTGTTTATCCTCAGGAAGCTGTTTTAACCTTTCTTCAAGATCAGCCATTCCGTATTTAGGATCCCAGCCAAGCTGATCTAACACATCTCCATGCTTTTCAAAAAGTTTTGCGTAGTATACTCTGATGGCATCTCCAAATATAACCGGATCAGACACCCTCATCAT
>JALVEY010000077.1 GCA_027030485.1 Persephonella sp. | reverse complement strand
TCTTTATCACATAGGAGTTAAAAGCTCCGGCAAGACCTCTATCAGCTGTTATAACAACATAATCTATCTTTTTTTCTTCTCTTATTTTTAGTAGGGGGTGTATATCCCTGTCAACAAACATGGCAAGGTCGTTTATAAGATCGTAAAGCCTTTCTGAGTAAGGTCTTGTAGCATTAAGCATGGCTTTTGCCTTGTTCAGCTTTGCAGCTGAAACGGCTTTCATAGCCTTCGTTATTCTCTGGGTATTCTTTATACCCTGTATCTTTCTCTTAATATCCCTTGGTGAGAGTTTTGCCATTCCACTTTACCTCTCTAAAAGGCAACTTTCTTTTTAAATTCTTCTAAAGCCTCTTTTAGCTTTGTTTCTATCTCGTCTGTAATTTTCTTCTCTACTTTTATCATCTCAAGAAGATCAGGCTTTTCTGTATCAAGGAATGTGTAAAACTCCTGCTCAAACTTTTGTATAGCACTTACAGGAACGTCATCAAGGTATCCCTTTGTCCCTGCATATATAATAGCTATCTGTTTCTCAACAGGAACAGGTTTGTTTGGAGGCTGTTTTAATATCTCAACAAGCCTCTGTCCTCTTGCAATCTGTGCCTGCGTTGCTTTATCAAGCTCTGATGCAAACTGGACAAAAGCCTCAAGCTCTCTGAACTGTGCAAGTTCAAGTCTGAGTGTACCTGCAACCTGTTTCATAGCTTTTATCTGGGCAGCACCACCAACCCTTGAAACAGAAAGACCAACGTTAATAGCAGGTCTTACACCTTTGTGGAAAAGGTCGGTTTCAAGGAATATCTGACCGTCTGTTATTGATATAACGTTTGTTGGAATGTATGCTGCAACATCACCTGCCTGTGTTTCAATAATTGGGAGAGCTGTTAATGATCCTGCACCAAGTTCATCATTCAGTTTGGCTGCCCTTTCAAGAAGTCTTGAGTGAAGGTAAAAAACATCACCAGGGTAAGCTTCCCTTCCTGGAGGTCTTCTGAGAAGGAGTGAAAGCTGTCTGTAAGCGTATGCGTGCTTTGTAAGGTCGTCGTATATTATAAGGGCATGCATTCCGTTATCTCTGAAGTACTCAGCTATTGTACAGCCGACAAAAGGGGCTATGTACTGCATTGTTGCAGGGTCTGATGCGGTAGCCGCAACAACTGTTGTGTACTCCATAGCACCATGCTTCTGGAGAGTCTCAACTATCTGTCTTACAACAGCTCTTTTTTGACCTATGGCAACATATACACAGTAAACATCTTCTCCTTTCTGGTTCAGGATTGTATCTATCGCAATAGTAGTTTTACCTGTTGCCCTATCACCGATGATAAGCTCCCTCTGCCCTCTACCTATCGGTATCATCGCATCAATAGCCTTAATACCTGTCTGGAGTGGTTCATGAACGGACTTTCTTGTTACAACACCGGGAGCTATCTTTTCAACAGGTGAGTAGTAAGCTATATTTTCTATAGGACCTTTTCCGTCTATTGGCTTTCCTGTTCCGTCAACAACCCTTCCAACAAGCCCCATTCCAACAGGTATTTCAAGAATCTTCCCTGTTCTTTTTACGATAGTTCCTTCCTCAATTCCTTCCTCTGTTCCAAGGAGTATGATACCTACGTTGTCTTCCTCAAGGTTAAAAGCAACGCCTAATGTTCCGTTTTCAAACTCAACCATCTCACCGTACATGGCCTTTTCAAGCCCGAAAACCCTTGCAACCCCATCACCAACCTGAAGGACTGTACCAACTTCTTCTAAATTTGCTTTAGCTTCAAATTCTTCTAATTGTTTTTTAAGGCTTTCTGCTACTTCTTCAGCTCTTATCGCAGACATCTAAAACCTCCTTTTATCTTTTAGATTTTTAATTCTAATAAGATGTTAACTGCTGTTCTAATTTTCTGAGATATGTTCTTACAGATGAGTCAAGAACATAACTGCCTGCTTTGACAACAACGCCTCCTATTATTGATGGATCCTGTCTTACCTCAAACTCAACCTTCTTGCCTAATTTTTCCTCAACAGTTTTTTTGATCTGTTCAAGAAGTTTTTCATCTATAGGATAGGCTGTGATAACTTCTCCTTTCACAGTGGCAAAAAACTTTTCAACCTCAAACATAAACTGATCTGATATTTCTCTTAGAATATTTCCTTTGTTTATTTTCACTGCGTATTTCAGTGCCTCAACAACATTTTTGTCTAAATCTGCCTTTTCTGAAAGAATGTTTATCAGTTTTTCCTTTTCTTCAAAGGAAAGCTGGGGATTGAGTATAAAGTTTCTGAAGGATTTTTCCTTCCTGTAAAGCTCCTGAATTAATGCAAGGTCATCTGAGACTTTTATAAGAGCTGTTTCTTCCTTCGGGATTTTATTTAATAGAACTTTGACAACCCTTTTTAAAACCTTTTTATCTATCTTCATTAAACCCTCCGTTTATGAGATACTTTTTAGGGATTTTAATATGATCTCCTTTTCAACTTCCGGATTGATTTTTTCCTTTACTATTTTTTCAGATATTTCAATGGCTTTATGAACTGCATACCTCCTGAGTTCGTTCTCTCCTCTTTTGATTTCCACCATTATTGCATCTTTTGCCTGAGCTTTTATTCTTTCTGCTATCTCCTGAGCCTCTTTGATAGCAACTTCCCTTTCTTTTTTTGCTGTTTCTTCAGCTATTTTTAACGACTCATTAAATTTCATCTTTGCATCTTCAAGTCTTGCTTTTGCATCTTCAAGGGCTTTTCTGCTTTCTTCCTGTGCTTTCTGGGCTTCCTCAACCATAGAAGCTATTGATTTTCTTCTGTTTTCAAAAAATGCAACTCCCCATTTTTTTATAATCCATGC
>JALVEY010000076.1 GCA_027030485.1 Persephonella sp. | reverse complement strand
CTTGAAGAAGGAAAAGTTGTAAAAGGAAAAGTTGTAAAAATACTTGAAAACGGAGCGGTTCTCTCCCTTGAAAACACAGTATTTGGGTTTCTTCCACAGGGTCTGTACTCATGGGACAGATCAAGAAAAATCAATCAGGAACTGTCTGTAGGCGACGAGATAGAGGTTGCGGTCAAAAACATTGATATGGAAAACAAAAAGATCGTTTTCTCCAAAAGGGATCTTGAACCTGACCCGTGGAAAGAGTTTGACAAAAAAGAGGGAGATCTCATTGAAGGAAAAATTAAAGAGATAAATGATTACGGGATAGTCGTTAAAGTAGGAGACATAGAAGGTTTTGTTTACAAAATGGAAACAGACCATCTAAAACCCCTTGAATACAAAAACAGGTTTAAAACAGGTCAGACTGTAAAAGCAAAAATCATAGAGTTAGACAAAAACAGAAGAAAGCTCAAACTGAGCATCAAAGCCACAGTTCCCCACCCTGTAGAAAATTTCCTGAAGGAAAATCCGGAGGGATCGGTTGTTGAGGGAAGGATAAAAGAGATAAAAACAAAAATGGCTGTTGTTGATCTTGGGGATATAGAAGGGGTTCTTCATATTGAAGATGCAACATGGAACCCGAAAATAAAAAATATATCAAACATCTTAAAAGGAAAATCGGTCAGACAGTTTAAAGTATTAGGAAGAGAAGGAAACAGAATCAAACTCGGCTTAAAACAGTTCAGACAAAACCCATGGGAGAGCTACCTCTCAACCCACAAAGAAGGGGATATAGTAAAAGGAAAAGTTATCAAACTGATTGATAGGGGAGCTTTTGTTGAGCTTGATGAAGATGTTGAAGGGTTCATACCGGTAAATCAGATTTCAAAAGAAAAGATAGAAATTCCCAGCGATAAACTTTCACTCAATCAGGAGATTGAGGCAAAAATAATAAAGATAAAAGGCAACGACATAATACTGAGCATAAAAGCTGTTGAAAAGGAAAAAGAAAAAAATGAGATAAAGAAAAATCTTGAAAAAGTCAAACCTAAGGGAGACTCCTTAGGAACCCTGGGAGATATTCTCAAAGAAAAACTCAAGGGGTTAGAAAAATAAATGCTGTTTGACATACTTCTTTTTGTTCTGGGGCTGATCTTTATACTCATATCAGCCGAAGTTTTTACAAACGGCGTTGAGGCTTTAGGACACAGATTAAACCTTTCAACAAACTTTACAGGAAGTGTACTTGCAGCTGTTGGAACAGCACTGCCTGAAACAATTCTTCCTATAATAGCTGTATTGTTCTTTGCAGAAGGAAAGGGACATGAGATAGGAGTGGGAGCTATTTTAGGTGCTCCTTTCATGCTGGCAACACTGGCTTTTCCCCTTATAGGTATTACCGTTTTGTTAGGCTATTTTCTTTTGAAAAAAAGGGATCTTGAGCTTCATATTGAGACCATCGGTTTTAGAAGAGATATGGTATTTTTTCTTTTTGCTTACTCAATAGCACTTTTTATCGTTCCTTTTGAAAATCACACACTTAGAATTTTTACAGCCATATTTTTGATCGGTTTATATGTTCTTTATGTGATGCTAACACTAAAAGGAAAAAGCAACGAGATGGAGGCTGTTGAAAAGCTGTACTTTTCCCCGAACAACCCCCACCCGCACATCATAATCATCATATCTCAGGTTGTAGTCGCCCTCATAGTAATGATCTCAGGAGCACACATGTTCGTAAGCGGTATAGAGAAGATAAGCCTTCATTTTGGATTTCCTGCCCTCCTGTTTTCCCTTATTGTTGCTCCTATAGCCACAGAACTGCCTGAAAAAGCAAACAGCATATACTGGATTTTCAGGAAAAAAGACTCCCTCGCGATAGGTAATGTAAGCGGTGCGATGGTTTTTCAGAGCACACTTCCTGTAAGTTTTGGTATAGTATTTACCGAGTGGAATATAACAGGGCTTGCCCTTGTGTCAGGGATATTTGCCATAATGGCCGGTTTTTTAGCTTTAACACTGTCTTATGTTGAAAAAAGATTAATACCGTTTGGTCTTACAATCGGAGGTATATTTTATATTGTTTATTTATACCTTGCAGTTAAAGAATTTGTTTAAGGGGTTGATATGGATCTAAGCAAAGAGATTCAGTCATTATCAGAAAAAATAGAAATTCTGAGAAAAGAGATAAAACAGGGAAAAAAAGAAAAAATAAACGAGCTTGTTCAGGCAAGAAAAGAGTTTAGAAGATTGGCAAAAACAAAAATGCAGCAGCTTTCAGCATGGGAAAGGGTTCAGCTTGCAAGACACCCTAAAAGACCCCACACAAGCGACTACATACAGAACCTGTTTACAGATTTTGTTGAACTCCACGGGGACAGAAGGTTTGGTGACGATAAAGCCGTAATAGCTGGATTTGCATTTTTTGAGGGAATTCCTGTTGCTGTAATAGGACACGAAAAGGGGAAAGACACCAAGGAAAAGATAGAGAGAAACTTCGGTATGCCCCACCCTGAAGGCTACAGAAAAGCCATCAGAATTATGAAGCTTGCTGAAAAGTTTAACAGACCGGTCATCACATTTATTGACACACCGGGTGCTTACCCGGGAATTGGAGCAGAAGAAAGAGGTCAGTCTCAGGCTATCGCCGAAAGCATTATGACGATGGGAGGTCTGAAAACACCTATTGTCTGCACAGTTATAGGTGAAGGGGGAAGCGGTGGAGCCCTTGCCCTTGGAGTGGGGGACAGGATACTTATGCTTGAAAACTCCATTTACTCTGTTATATCCCCAGAAGGCTGTGCTGCTATACTTTTCAAATCACAGGAGAAAGCCCCTGAAGCTGCCGAAAGCCTGAAAATAACAGCAAAAGACCTTAAAGAACTGGGAATAATAGACTGTATAGTTCCTGAACCACTTGGAGGGGCACACCTCCAGCCTAAAAAAATGTTCAGGCTTTTAAAAAGAGCCTTAAGAAACAGCCTGAAAGAGATTACAAACATAGATCCTGAAACCCTTGTGGAAAAAAGACAGGCAAAGTTTTACTCAATGGGAAGGTTCACAGAGAAATAAATGAAGATCGTTGTATGGCAGACAGCATTCTTAGGAGACCTTATTCTTACAACTCCCCTTTTCAGATCAATAAAAAATCTTTTTCCTGAAAGCAAACTTACAGTCATAACAAAACCTTTCGGGAAAGATGTTCTGAAAAACAACCCTAACATAGATAAACTGATCATTTACGACAAAAAAAAGAGTTCTAACCTCCAGCTGATAAAAACATTAAGATCGGAGAAGTTTGATATAGCTGTATCTCCCCACAGATCCCACAGGGCTTCATACTCCCTTTTTCTGTCAGGAATTCCTTTCAGGGTAGGTTTTGACAGGGCAGGATTTTCATTTCTTTATACAAAAACAGTTCCCCACAGATTTGACGGAACACATGAAATAGACAGAAACCTTTCCTTACTGAAAGTTTTTAAAGAGTATGACGAATCAAAAATCCACAGATTTCCTGAGATATTTCTTGATAAAGAGGAGGACGGTTATTACACAAAGTTAGGTTTAAAAAGTAAAAACTACATACTTATTGCACCCGGTTCTAAATGGAAAACAAAGAGATGGACAGTTAGAGGATTTTCAGACCTGATTGATACACTTTTAAAAAAAGGTGAGAAGATTGTTATATTTGGAGGTCCGGAAGACATTGATTTTGCACAGGAGATTATTAAAGAAAAGTCAGGGATTATAAACATCGTAGGAAAAACATCATTAAGGGAGAGCTTCAGTCTGGTAAAACATGCAAAGGCTCTGATCTCCAATGATTCTGCCCCTGTTCACATGGCTGTTTCTTTCAATACTCCTGTTGTTGATATTTTCGGACCAACAATTACAGATTTCGGTTTTTATCCTTACAGAAACGGTGTTGTAGTTGAGGTAAAAGGTCTAAAATGTCGTCCATGCGGTCTTCACGGGCACAACAGATGCCCCACAGGCACCTTTGAATGTATGGAGAAAATTTCAGCTGAAATGGTAGTAAATGCCCTTTACAGAATTACATAAATCATAATTTCTTCCTGCTTATCTCTGATAAAATTGTATCTTACAAAAAAGATGGGGTTATCAAATGGGTGTTCATATAAACGCAAAAGAAGAGATAAAAAGGATCGCCGAACAGATAAAAGATGATCTTATCAGCTGGAGAAGACACATACATATGTACCCTGAGCTGTCAGGGGAAGAAAGAAAAACAGGAAGGTTTGTTTCTGAAAAGCTTAAGGAGTTTGGAGTTGATCAGGTTATTGAGAACTTTGGGGGAACTACAGCCGTTGTTGGAATAATAAAAGGAAAGCATGACCTGACCGTTGCCCTTAGGGCAGATATGGATGCTCTTCCTATGGAGGAAAAATCCGGTAAACCTTACGCATCAAAAGTTTCCCATGTGATGCATTCCTGCGGACATGACGCCCACACCACTATGCTCCTTGGGGCTGCAAAAATCCTGTGCGGTCTGAAAGAACACCTTCAGGGGAATGTAAAGCTGATATTCCAGCCCTGTGAGGAGAGGCACGACTGTGGAGGCGCAAAAAAATTAGTTGAGGAAGGTGTTCTTGAAAACCCTGATGTCTCTGCAATTTTCGGTCTTCATGTGTTCCCAGAACTTCCTGTGGGAAAGGTAGGAACGAAGATAGGTCATTTTATGGCTTCATCAGATATATTCCACATAAAAATAAAAGGAAAAGGTTCACATGCATCAAGACCCCATCAGGGTGTTGATTCTGTTCTGGTAGCTGCACAGGTGATAAACGCACTCCACCACATTGTCAGCAGAAAGGTTGATCCTCTACACCCTGCAGTTTTGACAGTAGGGAAAATAAAAGGAGGATATGCTGAAAACATTATACCTGACGAGGTTGAGATGGGAGGAACGGTAAGGACGCTCAGCCTTGAGCTGAGGGATCAGATACCAAAATGGATAGAAAATGCCATATGGGGAATAACACTGTCTTATGGAGCAGCTTACAGGTTTGATTACAGACAGGGAACGCCTCCTGTTATAAATGATGAAAAAACAACAAAGTTTGCACTTGGAATGATGAGGGATCTTTTAGGCAATCAGAATGTAATAGAGCTTGAAAACCCAACGATGGGCGGTGAGGATTTTTCAGAGTATCTGATGAAGGTTCCCGGAACATTTATAAGAATAGGAATAAGAAATGAGGAAAAAGGCATCACAGCTCCTCTCCACAGCCCTGTTTTTGATATAGATGAAGATGTTCTCCCTGTTGGAGCCTCTGTTCTGTCCTATCTTGCATATAAATGGGTTGAGGAACACAGTTAACGGTTCAGGGTATCCCTGCAGTGGTTAACATACTCTCTTGGTATCTGGAGTTCCTTCTTCCCGTCCTGATCTATTATCATTCTGACATGGGTTTTGTTTTCCTTTATATAACCGGAGAGGCATTTTACCATCTCTTTATCTTTTATTGAACTGAGATTTACCATATCCTGTGCCTGTGCAAACATAAAAACAGACAAAACAGCTATTATCACCCTCATCTCCTTTCCTCCCTGACTATTTTCAGATCTTTCATATAGCTCTTTAGTTTCAATATATCAACAATTTTATCAAATATGTACGGGGGGTTTACAAGTGTTATCTGAACCCCTTCCTTCATAACAGTATAAATAAACCTTATCCCCTCACTGTCCACTATTTTTGCTTCTGTCAGATCAATCACCAGACTTTCAATATCCTCAACATTCACAAGGGTTTCTAACTTTTTTACAGAAGGGTATGTTAGATCTGACTTTAGCTTCACAAAAAGCATCTGATCAGTTTTGTGATACTCCATTTAGCTCCTCTTTTTTATCTGTCTGCTTATAAACCTTTTTATCTTCTTAGCCATATCTGAAAAGATGTTGACCCATCTAAGATCTATACTTTCTGTCAGCATCTGCATTCTCAGATGATCCTTATTTTTGTGGAAAAGGGGCATTAGTCCGCTAAAAATAAAACCCCTTTCTATAAGCTGTTCTGCAGCTTCTTTGGTGTAAGGATCATCAAGGGGAAGATCAATATATATCCCTTTTATCCCTTTTTTCTTAAGGGAGTCTATCTTTTTATCCAGACGGCTGAAAAAGTCCTTCCCGTATCTGCCTACAACAACAACAGCAACAGAAAATCTGTAATTGATCTGCAGATCAATTTTTGATCTTTCCTTCAGGGCAGGCTGTTTTCTAACAGGCATGTTTACAGCCTGTATTCCAAGATTTCTGTATATTTTTTTCAGTATATTTTTGTAAGGATCAGGCAGAAAAACCTTAACCTCCTTCCTTTCAACAAGGGGGAGAAAATCAATAACCACAGATATTCTCTGCTGTTTGTGTTCAAAACCTTTGTATTTTGCATAGGGGAAAAATCCAAGAACAAGAGCCGTTGATTTAAAGCCGTATTTTGCGTTTACCTTCTGGCTTATGGTATGCACCGTTACAGCCTCCCCAAACAGACCGTAAAGCCCTTTTGATCTTGCCATATCTATAAGAGCCTTCATCATCATTTTCATTATCCCTTTTCCTCTGTGTTTTGGGGATACAACAACCTCCCCAACCTCACCGATGTTAGAATCGGGCATCTTTATTACAGCAAAATATCCAACAGCCTCTCCCCTGTCTGTTCTTACTATAACGCCAAACTTCCTTCCTTCTTTTACGGCTTTTACTATCCTGTCAGGATAATACATATCTTCTTTAGGATAGGTGTAGCCGTAAGACCTGTATATCAACCTTGCTATATCCTCAGCATCTTCCTCAGAAACAGGAGATATCTGGTAGCCTACAGCCTTTTCAGGTTCTGCCTTTAGTTTTTCTTCAGGGAGCATCTGTGTGATATGTCTGTGTTTTATGTATTTTATTATCCTGAACTCTTTTCCTGCCCTTCCCTTGTATATATAAATAAAATCATCAGCAAGATTTCTTATAATCTCAAATCCGGCGCCATCAAAATTCCCCTCCCTGACAAACCTCTCAACAGAATATCTGTGTCTTTCCGGATCAAAAGGCTCCCCAAGCTCCTGAACGGTTACCTCAAGCTGTGAAAGACTACTTTTTAAGAATACAGAAAACTCACCCTTTTCCTCAAAGGCAAACAGAACAACATCTGTGATAAGCTCATCAAAAGCTGTGGCAAACTCCTCAGCCTCTTTCTCGCCAAGACCGTTTTCAACAGCCCATCTGTAAACAAAATCAACAGCAGGCTGTATAATCTCAACCTCATTGGGAAGTTTTAGAAAAACCTCCATACTTACCCTCCATTAAAAAATATACATCTTTACAGATTTTTATCACCCTTGATTTTCGGTTTTTTTTCGGTTATATTAAAAATAGGAGGTTAGGAAATTGCTGACAAAAAGACAGAAAGAGATTTTGCAGTTTATAGCTAATTTCACCTACCAGAAAGGCTACCACCCGACACTGAAAGAGATCGCCAATCATTTTGGTCTTTCTGCCGTTTCAACGATACATGAGCACCTGCAAAAGCTTGTAAAAGAAGGATACCTGCAGAAAACAGGAAGGGGAAAATTCAGAATAAACAGGGAAAGGCTGTTTGATGAAGATCCTTTAAGATTTCCTTTTTACGGGGAGATAGCTGCAGGAGAACCTATACAGATTCAGGAAGACCTTTTTGAGCATGTGGATCTTACAGAACTGATAGATTGTGAAAACTGCTACGCTCTGAGGGTCAAGGGATACTCAATGATTGATGATCACATATTAGACGGGGACATAATAATTGTTGAAAACAGAAAAGATGTTCTGAACGGGGAGGTTGCCGTTGTTCTTATTGACGGAGAGGAGGCAACCCTGAAAAGGTTTTACCGGGAAAAAGGTTTTGTAAAACTTGTTCCGGCAAACTCTAATATGGAGCCTATGTACTTTGAGGCCGACAGGGTTCAGGTTCAGGGAGTAGTAAAAGGGATCATCAGATCATTTAAAGGGCTGAAAAGGAGGTTTTAAAATGCAGAATGAATACATTCTCCACAAACTGAAAAACAAAATAGAGATTAAAAATGGAAAGTACCACTACCATTACCTTATTTACAAATTTACAAGAAGATCCCAGAGTGTATCTCTTGTGGACTGCGGGAACAGGTTTAATCCGTTTTTAATATCAAATACTGCAAAATTTGAAAAAATAAAAGCAGAAGAGCTTTTAGAGAGAATAAAAATAATAAGGGTGTTTAATATATTTCAGCTTAAAAAAGCTGTGGAAAAAGCCCTTAAAGAAAATCCTGATGTTCTCATTGTATCGGATATAGAAGTGATCCTGAAAGATCAGGGTATTTCTGAAAAAGAAAGGGAGAACGCATTCAGATCTGCCCTATCACTTATAAACAGGATTGATATTCCTGTTTTTGTTGTAGGGGAAAACTTTATGATAACAAACATATCAATGGACAACTAAGATGGGAAAAACTGTACCTTCTGCAACACAGCTTGTGAAACTGAAACAAAAAGAGCTGTCAGAGTTCAGAAAAGCTTTAAGAAAGGAAGACAGGCAGATACTTGACAGGCTTTTTTCTTACGCAAAAAAGCATTCTCAGGCTATAGGAAACGCTTCAGGTGTGTATCCTATGGAAAGTATTCTCTTAGGGATTTTGATTGAGATAGAAAAACAGATCCAGAGGATAAAAGATGATATACCAGATCCTTGATCTGTACTCAAATTCTTACGGCATAGTTATGTGGCTCATAGGAGAAAAAGGAGAAAGAAAGTCTGTTTTCAGAAGGTTCAGACCCTACTTTTTTATCAAAACAGAAGATACAAAAGCTTTAAAACTGCTAAAAAGAAGATTTGGAAACAGTATAAAGATAAAAAAAACGAGAAAAAAAGATCTTATTGACGGAGAGATACAGCTTTTCAAAATCGTATCAGACAGTCCTGCCGTTTATTACAAGGCGGTAAACTTTGTAAAAAACAAAAAAGAGTTTCAGGAAACAGACCTTTACAACCTCCAGCTTACCCCTTCACAGCTTTTTCTGTTTGAAAAAAGGATATTCCCTTTCTGTCAGCTTGAGGAGATCTGCATAAATGGGAAAACCCTTTATAAAAAGATTGATGACTACTCAACTACAGATTACACGGTGTTTCCCCTGAGAATTATGGAAATAAAACCTGAAACAGAAGGGGAAAACCCGAATCACACAAAGTATCTTCCACCTCTAATAGTCAATTTTGAAGGAAGTTCGCTGATATTTGACAATCAGACAGATGAGCTTTCATACTTTATAAAAAAAAAGATCCCGACATACTTATCATACAGTACGGAGATCAGCTTGTTGTTCCAAGCCTGTTAAGATCAGGGGTTTCATCACTCAACAGAGAAGGGAGATTTCCTGTTTTTAAAAAAGGAAGATCATTCTTTTCATACGGAAAAACTGTTTTTATGCCGGACTCATCATTTCTCTTAGGAAGGATACATATAGATCCTTCAAACTCATTTTTTTACAGGGAGATAGGTCTTGACGGCATGATTGAGCTGTCAAGGATATCATCACTTCCTCTACAACAGCTTTCAAGGACAACCATAGGAACGCCAATAACATCACTTGAGATGAAGATAGCCTTTGAACAGGGCTATCTGATCCCTTACAGAAAAAACAGCCCTGAAGATCCAAAAACAGCGATTGATCTATTGAAAATAGACAGGGGAGGCTTGACATTCAGACCGGAGGCAGGGATTTATGAAAATGTCGCCGAGCTTGATTTTTTCTCAATGTACCCATCAATCATCTCAAACTACAACCTTTCTTACGAAACAATAAACTGCAGGCACAAAAACTGCACACACAGGTTGCCTACTGGCTACCGTGTATGCACTCAAAAAGAGGGGATACTTCCAAAAACCTTAAGATTTTTAATTGAAAGAAGAAAAAAATATAAAAAACTGAAAAAAAAGGAAGACGACAGATACGACAGAAGGCAGAAAGGTATAAAATGGCTTCTGGTGGTCAGCTTTGGTTATTTAGGGTACAAAAACGCTGTTTTTGGAAGGATAGAGTCCCATGAAACAACAACAGCGATAGGGAGGGATCTTCTCCTTTTTGTTAAGGAAACAGCAGAAAAAAAGGGCTTTCGTCTACTGCACGGGCTTACAGACTGTGTCTGGATATACAAAAAAGATGCCTCTGAAAAGGATTACAATAAACTAAAAACCGTTATAAACAAAGAACTGTCAAGAAAATATAAAGGGGTGCTGGAGGATACAGTTCCATTTGAGGTTAAACTTGAAGGGGTGTATGACTGGATAGTATTTGTTCCGTCAAAAGAAGACGGTGTAGGCGTTCCCAATAAGTTTTACGGAAAGTTCAAAGACGGCAGGATAAAGGTGAGGGGCATTGAGCTGAGAAGATCAGATACTCCCCGTTTTATTAAAAAGTTTCAGGAAGATTTCCTGAACCACCTGTCAAAAGCAAAAAACAGAAAAGAGCTTATAAAAAAACTGTCAGATATTG
>JALVEY010000075.1 GCA_027030485.1 Persephonella sp. | reverse complement strand
TGAAGGAGTTTTTCAGGAGAAAAGGGATAGTTGGACTTTTTTATGATACAAGATCCCTTCTTTTTAAACTAAAATCATCATTTGACGGCTCATCTTCTGCAAGGGAAATACTTGAGGAGGTTGTTGAGACCCCGATTTTGGTTCTTGATGATTTAGGATCAGAAAGGTTATCAGACTGGGCAAGGGATATACTGCATTACATCATTATCAATAGATACAACGATCTGAAACCTATAATAATAACATCAAATATAGATCTTAAAACAAGCAGAAAAACAGAAGGAGACATACTTGAGAACACCCTTGAAGAAAGAATGGGACAGGCTATAGCCTCAAGACTTTCAGAAATATGCGAGGTTTTACCGGTTAAAGGTAAAGACAAAAGGGGAAGCAGTCTTACAGAAATTAAAAAGGGAGTAAAAGATGAGAAAAGCAACAGTTAAAAGGGAAACAAGAGAAACGCAGATTGAACTTTCAATAAATCTGGACGGAAAAGGCAGGTACTCTGTTGACACCCCTGTTGGTTTTCTTTCCCACATGGTTGAAACATTGTCAAAACATTCACTTATTGATATAAACATTATGGCAACAGGCGACATACACGTGAGCCACCACCACACAGTTGAAGATGTTGGGATAGTACTTGGAACAGCCATAAAAGAGGCTTTAGGTGATAAAAAGGGAATAAGAAGGTACGGATTTGCCGTTATCCCTATGGACGAGGCTTTATCTTTATGTTCTATAGATCTTTCCGGAAGACCTCTACTGTTTTATGATGATCTGGGACTGAGAGGAAAAATAACAGAATTTGACTTTGAACTGATGGAGGAGTTTTTTAAAGGTCTAACCCTGTCAGCAGGGATCACAGTTCACCTTAAAGCACTCTCAGGAAAAAATCTCCACCACATAGCAGAATCTATGACAAAGGCTTTTGCTGTTGCCTTAAGACAGGCCGTTGAGGTTGATCCAAGAAGGGAAGGATCTCCATCAACAAAAGGAACACTTGATTAGGAGGTTTCTTATGAACAGAAAAGAAAAAATCCTTGAGATATTAAAAGAAAAAAAAGAGGTTTCAGTTAAGGAATTGAGCAAGTTTTTCAATGTTTCTGAAATGACAATATACAGGGACATAAAAGAGCTTGAAAAAGAAGGTGAAATAAAAAGAAAACATGGATCTGTTCTTTTAAATGAAAAAGATAACTCAGAATCTCTAATTGTTGATACATGTCCTATCTGCGACAAGCCAATAACAAGAGCATACCCTTACAGAATAACAGTTGAAGACTACAAGGTTATTGAAGCATGCTGTGAACACTGCGGTTTTCTGCTCCACAGCAAGTATGAAGAAAAGCATGTGTCTGCCATAACATACGATTTTATAACTGAAAACCCAATTAGCGCCCTCAACGCATGGTATGTTGTAGGCAGTTCTGCAGTTCCTTGCTGTAGTCCCAGTGTTATACCTTTTGCCTCAAAAGATGATGCTGAAAAATTCAAGAAGGGCTTTGGTGGAGAGGTTATGAATTTTATAGATGCTTACAACTCAATCGTGAACAACATGAACATAAATCTTAAAAGTTGTTGCCACCCCCAAAGTGTCACATTCAGGATTGATCAACTTAAAAAATCTTAAAACTCTTTCAAAACAGGGTATTTTCTTTCTTTATCAACAATATGTATGTTCTCAACACCGAACTTGTGTTCTTTCAGAAAGTTGTAAACCTCTACAGCTCTTTTTTTATCTTTAAAACCTATTACAACACCACAGAACTCGTATATTTCATCAGGAATAGGTAGAGTAACAAAATCTTTGATACCATTCTTCTCAAGAAATTCTATAGCCCTAAAACCTTCAGGAATAGACATAAAAGTTATTATATATTTAGGACCTGCAGATCTGAAGATCCTGAAAAAGTAATCGTATAAGTGGAGTTTAACCCCTATAGCATAAAACTTAAGCTTTTCAATAAGGGTATCCCCATGCCAGCCTTTTCCTCTTTCAATAACCGCTGTTATTACGCCGTCCTTTTCATTAAGGGAGACAAGACTATTTCCTGTATCATGACACCATATTTTTATATCCTTTTTGAACGCTTTATCATCAGCAAGAACTTTTAACCTTTTTCCAACAGGGATATTTTTCAGCTCTTTTGATACAAATATAAGCGGGGTAGGGCAGAACATACCCCTTGTATCCACTTCCTTTATTATCTTTTTGTCTTTTTCTTGTGCTACTTGCATATCAACCTTCCCAGTGGTTCTCCACCAAGTAAATGCCAGTGAATGTGGGGAACTTCCTGACCTGAATAGGGTCCTGTGTTTACTATCAGCCTGAACCCTGTTTCAGTAATTCCAAGCTGTTTTGCTATCTCATTTGCCTTCAGAATGATATGCCCCACAACAGGCTTATGTCTTCCCTCAAGGTAGAGGTTATTCGGTATGTGTTCTTTAGGAACAAGAAGTATGTGAACCTTTGCCTGAGGTGCAATATCTTTAAATGCGATCATCAGCTCATCTTCATAAACCACATCTGCAGGTATTTCTCTGTTTATTATTTTGCAGAAAACGCAGTTTTCCATTTTTTCCTCCCTGTATTAATTATAACCTATTAGAGAAAGGTTTACAGCAAACTCTTTAAGTTTTTCCATCAGTTTATCAACATTCCAGCCTTTTTCTGTTGATATAATAATACTTTCTTTATTTCCTGTCATCATCCCTTCCTGTGAGTGATCTATAAGATCAGCAGAAGGAACAATCTTATCAATTTTGTTGAGAACAACTATAGAAGGTTTATCCTCAACCTTTATTTTTTTCAGGATTTTTTCAACCGACTCAAGTTTTTCAAGCCAGTTTTCATCTGATATGTCCACAACATGAAGTATAAGATCAGCTTCCTCTACTTCTTCAAGTGTTGCCAT
>JALVEY010000074.1 GCA_027030485.1 Persephonella sp. | reverse complement strand
ATAGATTTCAGATAGTAAGTGATCCCCTCTTCATAGGTAAATTTTCTCATATTCTTACCACTCTCCATTAAATTGGTGGAGATTTTACTATATTCCTTTATTTTCTGTCTACAAGTTCCTCAATCTTTATGGTTATTTTCTGCCTTTTTCTGCCCCTTATAAACTCAATATCAACTGACTCACCAGGTTTGAGTTGAGAGACTATATATTTAAGATCGGAAGGAGTTTTTATTTCTTTACCTTTGATGAAAAGTATTATATCTCCCGGTCTAAGCCCGGACTTATAGGCAGGGCTGTTTTTGAACACTTTTATTATCTGGACGCCCTGCTGTATGTGAAGGGATTTTTTTATCTTCAATGGTACTTCCTGAACAAGAATTCCCAGCCAGCCTCTTTTTACCCTGCCGTATTTAAAAAGCTGATCTGTTATCTCTATTACTGTGTTGATAGGTATCGCAAAACCAAGACCCTGTCCTGTCTGAATGATGGCTGTGTTCATCCCAACAACTTCACCATTAAGGTCAATCAAAGGACCTCCCGAGTCTCCCGGATTTATAGCTGCATCGGTCTGTATGTAGTTTTCGTAAGTAGATATTCCAAGATTTCTGTTTAGGGCAGATACTATGCCGAGGGTAAAGGTAAGACCTAAATTGTAAGGGCTTCCCCCTGATATAACAAAGTATCCCACTTTTAGATTTTTAGGACTACCGATTTTAACAGGATTTACATTTGCTATCTCTTTTGAAATTCTGACTTTAATTAAGGCTATATCGCTTTTTGGGTCTTTTCCTACTATCTCTGCCTGAGATTGAAACCCGTTTGAAAACCTTACTGTTATCAGTTTTGCCTTTTCTATAACATGGCTGTTCGTAACTATATAAAGATACTTCTTATCTCTTTTTATCACAAAACCGGAGCCTAAAGACTCATTCTCTATAGGAGGAATTTCTTCATTAAATCTAAATATTATCGGGGTTTTCGTTCCACCAGATTTTGATAGTATCGTTACTACAGAAGGCTTTACTTTTTTTATAACAGAGTATATCCTTTCCTGTAATTGTTTTACTGGATCAGGAGATTTTTGTATTATATTGATAGTACGGGGTTTTTCTTTCTCCTTATTTTCGCAGGAGATTATGACGAAAAAAAACAAAAAGATAAAAATAATAAATCGGTGCATGCACTCCCTCTGTATTATCCTGTCAATAACAAATTATAACACTACAGAGGTTTATAATGGCAAAATTAACAAAATTTGAAACTCTGAAGAAGGATTTTCTTGATTCTTTAACGGCTGAACGGTACGAACTTCTTGAAAAACTGTCAGATTATTCCTCATGCATATCAGACTTTATCTTCAGGCATACTGATCAGCTTGAGTACATATTCAACAGCCTTGATCAGCCCCTTCTGGGAAAGGAAAAACTCCTGAAGGAAGCAGAAGACATTCTTCAGATAGAAAACACAGACATTTTCTGTCAAAAATTGACATTTTTTAAAATGAAGCATTTTTCAAGAATTGTTGCCAAGGATATATACAAAAAAAATGATCTTCTTGATCTTACAGAAGAGTACTCATATCTTGCTGATGTATCCTTTGAGGTATGCTACAGAAAAGCCCTTGAAAAAACAAAAAAAAGATTTGGTACACCAATTGATCAGGAAACAGGCAAAGAGGCAGAAGGGTGTGTGATAGCCTTAGGAAAATTGGGAGGACTTGATCTTAACTACTATTCAGATGTTGATGTTATATATCTGTACTCTAATGAGGGTAAAACAGATAAGGGGATCACAAACAGGGAGTTCTTTGGCGAGCTTTTCAGAACGGTTACCATGCTTATGACAAAGAGAAATATTGAAGGCAGAGCATGGATCGTTGATCTTGATCTGAGACCTGAAGGAAGTAAAGGATTTATAGCATATTCTTTACCTGCTGTAGAGTTTTATTACTGGAGCCACGGAAGAACATGGGAAAGACATATGCTTATAAAAGCAAGACATTGTGCAGGTAGCAAAAATGTTTCAGACGAGTTTTTGAAAATCATAAAACCTTTCGTTTACAGAAAACATGCAGATATGGAGGTTTTTGAGGAAATAGTAGAAATGAAAAAGCTGATTGAGGAGGAATCACGGAAAAAAATAAAAGGTGAGTGGGATGTTAAAAGGGGCGATGGTGGAATAAGGGAGATAGAGTTTATAATCCAGATACTTCAGCTTATGTACGGGGGTAAATTTCCAGACCTTCAGGAAAGAAGAACTATAAAAGCCCTTGAGAAGTTAATCCTGCACAACCTTATTGATCAAGAGACAGGAAGACTGTTGAAAGAAGGTTATTACTTTTTAAGAAGACTTGAACATATAATCCAGATAAAAAACTGTGTTCAGACCCAGACATTTTTTGTGAAAGATGCAAAAGAGTATGCACAAAAATTAGGTTTTTCCTGCGAAGAAGATTTTCTAAAAAAACTTGAATTTTATAAAAATAAAATAAAGGAAATTTTCACAGGACTATCTCCTGATATAGATGTTAAGCTAACCAGTCTTCAGAGATTTATCCTAACAAAGCAGTATGAGGATGAAGCTGTTGATTATCTGAAGTCCATCGGGTTTAAAGATCCAAAATGGGCTCTGAAGATGTTTAAGGATATATTTTTCAGCAAGATATACATAGAGCTTTCAGAGAACTCAAAGGAGGTTCTTTTTGAGTTTATTCCCATATTAGAACAGAAACTAAAGGAATTTCCGGATAGGGAGGACTTTCTGCTGAACTTTAGAAAAATGATGGTTGATGGTGGAATGCTGTGGGTCTTTGTTTCTGCCCTTGAGCAAAATCCTAACCTTGTTGAGTTTATGCTGAATATAGCAAAATTCTCAGACTACATATCCGATCTAATATCAAAAGATAGGGAGCTTTTAGAC
>JALVEY010000073.1 GCA_027030485.1 Persephonella sp. | reverse complement strand
AAGGGACAGCCTGCTGCTATGGAGGGTGCTATTTTGTGAGCAGTAAGGTTAAGGGGAAAGTTAAAGGGTGTTATCGCTGCAACTATACCGGCCGGTTCTCTAAAATAAAAACCCTTTTTGCCTTTTCCGTTGGGAGCGGCATCTATATGGACATACTCTCCCTCAATTCTTTTTGATTCTTCGGCAGAGAAGATAATTGTTGTTATGCATCTTTCCACTTCTGTCCTTGCTTCTCTGATTGTTTTTCCAACCTCATAAACTACTGTTTTGGCAAACTCCTCTTTTCTTTTTTCAAGAAGAGAGGCAGCGTTCATAAGGATTTTATATTTTTCGTATGAGGAGAGAGCTTTAAGTTTTTCAAAACCTATTTTTGCTTTTTCTACGGCTTTTTCAACGTCCTGAGTATCTCCTTTTGGAACCTGTCCTATAACCTCTTGAGTGTACGGGTATACAACATCTATTTTTTCTTTTTTTTCTACTTTTTGACCGCCTATTATCATTGGTAGGTTTATCATGAATCCCAACCTCCCGACTTTATATTAATTTTAATACAAAAATTGTTATATTTATACTGAAAAAAGTTGTGGGGATGTTATGCTTGAGTATATAAAGGGGAAAATCGTTAACAAAGGTGAGGATTTCATAGTTCTTGAAAAAAATGGATTTGGTTTTAAGATACTATCTCCCTCTGATTTTACTTCGGAAGATGTAAAGGTTTTTACAAGGATTAATCTAAAAGAAGATGAGATAGTCTTGTACGGTTTTAAAACGATTGAAGAAAGGGATCTTTTTGATAAATTTTTAACTGTTTCTGGTGTTGGGGTTAAGCATGCTTTTTCAATACTAAAAAGGTATTCAGTAGGAGAACTTCTCCAGATAATAGAGGATGGTGATGTGGAAGCACTTTCAGAGGTTCATGGAATAGGGAAAAAAACAGCTCAGCGTATAATCCTTGAATTGAAGGGAAAATTAGATTTTGTCCGTTTGGAGATTGTTGATGATATTGTTCAGGCTCTTACAAATCTTGGTTTTGAAAAAAAGGATTCTGTCAAAGCAGCAAGGGAGGCTGTCAAAGAAAGCACAGACCTACAGACAGCTTTAAAAAAGGCACTTCAAAAACTATCCGAAAAAGGATAGAATTTTATAACTTTATATACAAATATAAATGAAGGTGATGGGAATTGTGGATTTTAGGAGAGCATGATGAACCGGTCAGAAAGGAGAGAAATTCCATACTTGAGCTTGTTGGAAATACACCTCTGTTAAAACTAAAAAAATCTCTTCCAGAGGATCTGAAAGAAAAACCTGTTGAGATATACGCAAAGCTTGAAGGTTATAATCCGGGGGGTTCTGTAAAAGACAGACCTGCAACGAGGATGATACTTGAGGCTATTCAATCAGGGAAACTGACAAAGGACAAAATAATTCTTGATGCAACATCCGGAAACACAGGTATAGCTCTGGCAATGGTAGGAACAGCTTTAGGATACAGGGTAGAGCTTGCTATGCCGTCAAATGTAAGTGAAGAAAGAAAAAGAATTATTCAGGCGTACGGTGCAAAAATACATTATACTGATCCGCTTCAAAGTACAGATGGGGCTATCATTTTTGTTAGGGATCTTATAGAGAAATACCCAGATAAATACTGTTATGTTGATCAGTACAATAATGATGCTAATTGGAGATCCCATTTTTATTCTACAGCAGTTGAAATATGGGAACAAACACAACACAGGATAACACATTTTATCGCTGGTATAGGAACTGGCGGGACAATAATGGGAACAGGTAGGAGATTGAAAATATTCAATCCTGAAATACAGGTTATAGGTGTTCAGCCTGACAGCCCATTTCATGGTATAGAAGGTTTAAAGTACATTGAAACGTCCATAAAACCGGGAATTTTTGATGAAAATAGACTTGACAGAACTATGTTTATCGGAACTGATATAGCATATCAAAGGGCAAGGGATCTTGCCAGAAAGGAGGGTGTTTTTGTTGGACAGTCTTCCGGTGCTGCTTTTGAGGCTGCTGTCCAGATAGCAAGGGAGATTGAGGAAGGAGTTATTGTTTTTGTTTGCCCTGATGGGGGAGAAAAATACCTTACTACAGCCTTATGGGAGCTTTAAGGATCTTCATTGTCCGCTTTTACAGCCTGTATTAGTTTTTCTGAAATATCAGGAAGTGCAGCCCTTACCCTTACCCATGCAGACATTAACGGAACGCCTACAGGGTCTTTTCTGAAGTCTTCCTCGGCAACTTTTAATGCCTGAACAAAAGCCTCAATCGCCTCAATCTCACTATGTCTATCGTATTCAAGACCATTTATAAGTGATAAAGCGTTATATTTTTCTATAGCGTACCTTGCTTCCTGTAGATAAGTAGTTATTAATGTTCTGAAAAAACCATTTGAAAAAACAAATCCATCGTGTGCAAGAACCCTGAAAAGTGTTTTGGCTATATCTGAAGCCATTTTAACAAGACCCTCTGAAGGAGTTCCTTTTTTCAGTTTTTGATGTTTATGTTCGTAAGTTTCCATTACCTCAACCTGACAAACTCTATTAAAAGAGGTGTTATTATAAACCTCACTCAGCATTGAGACTTCAAGACCCCATGTTGGAGAAATCCTAATACCCCTTGCTAAACTTCTTATGAATGAGAACTCTCCAGACAGTGCATATCTAAAACTGTCAAGATAAACTAAAAACTGTTTACAACCTAATATTTTCATTAAAGCTCTTATCAATGGGGTGTAGAAAAGTCTTGTAACTCTTCCATATAATTTGTTTGTAACTCTGGCGTAATATCCCTTCGCAAATTCAAAATCAAGAGCTGGTGATACAACTGGATAAAATAGCCTTGCGGGAAGTTCTCTTGAGTAATTAACTATATCACAATCATGGAGAGCGATAGCGTAGGCTTTTATATCAGATAAAATGTAGCCTAAAGACATCCATACAGACCTTCCTTTTCCAGGAATATCTACCGTAAAACCAGCCTCCCTAAGCAGATCGTAAAGTTTTTGCATTCTGGGTCCGTCATGCCATATAACATCAACCTGTGTAGGAATGTCTGACATTATTCTTTTTACTTTTCTAAACTCTTCCTCTGAAGCTTTATCTAAAGAAAGAACTATTTTGTAAAGGTATCTTATTTTTTTTAATTCTTCTACAATCTTTGGCATTGCAGGGCCTTCAAACTCAGAATATAAGGAAGGCAATAGAAGAACCATATTTCTTCTCTGAGCGAAAAGTTCAAGCTCATATTCAAGTTCTTCAAGAGATCTGCTTCCTAATTTTTGTAGTGTAGTTATAACTCCGTTTTGAAAAAAGTCAGCCATATGACCCTCCTAATCCCACAATTTTATAAGATAATCCTTCATATTCTCAAATATTTCTGCCTGTTTGTTATAGTATTCCTCTGCTTCTTCATCTGTTTTGTCTTTAAGTTCATTAACAAGGGATGCAACTCTTCCGTTGTACAGAGGTATCATTGTATCAAGAACTTTAAATTTCTGTCTTGGTGTTGTATGGAAGTAGTCTGCATACCTGTAGACAATCCGAACCCATGTTTCTATAGGCATTATAAAGTTTTCAGGCTTTTCCTCCATAAAAAGTTTTTCAATTATCTTAAAATCATCCGGTTCCAAAATAGACCTCCAGACACCGCCAAAGTTGTTGTAGCCTAATTTGAAGTATTCAATCAAGCTCTGCTGATCTATCTCAAAAGGTTCCGGCTCTATTCCAACAAAATCTCCAACTATAGGGACATCTTTTGATCCTTTAATTTTTTTCCAGAAATAATCGTAATTTTCCATAAGTCTGAATATAGTTCCAACAACCTCCCTGTACATGTGGGAAAGATCTCTGCCGGGGTCTTTTTCCTGATGTATCTTTGCCCCTAATCTTGCCTGACATATTTTGTAGCCGTCAACAATCGCTGTTGTTGTCATCCATATATCTATTCCAAACTTAGCAACATCTGTTTCCCATACATCTTTGTCTAAGTAGTCTTTTATAAGTTTTCTGGACATTCCAAAATCTCCACCTATCGGCTGCCTTATTCTGTAGCCGTATAATGCCCTTGTTAGATTGTAGGCTATGGTGTTTGTTATCGTTCCATCAAATTTGTACCTTTTGTAATAAGGACATACATAATCGTAGCCTTCGTAAATCGGTTCTATAATATTTTTTACCCATTCTGGCGTTATTGATTTAAGGTCAGAATCGAATGTTGCAACGGCTTCTGCTCTCAAGAATTCTGCTGCCTCAAAAACAGCCCTTAATGCTGATCCTTTTCCAGGTATACCTCTGTAAATTGATACTATTTTTTCAATGTTGTATTTTGATATGTCTATCTCCTGTGCGATTTCTCTCGTATCATCAGTTGATCCTCCGTCAGAAACAAAAATTAGACATTTTTTGTTATTGAAGTATTTATCAAGTCCTTTTGCTACCTGTTCAACAACATGGGATATGGTGAACTGGCTGTAATATGATGGTATTCCCACAACTATGTCGGCGTATCCTAAATTTTCAATTTTTTTTCTGGCGTCTTCTCTTAAAGCTGTTGAAAATCTTGCTCTTGGTAATACTAACATGCTATCCTCCGATTAGCATTATTGTTATATCCATAACATTTGTTCCTGTATAACCTGTTTTTATATTGTCACCAATTTTTTTGAAAAAACTGTTTGAATCATTATTTTTAAGGTATTGGTATGGATCAAGCCCTAATTTTATCGCTTTTTCATAAGAACTGCTGTTAACTACTGCTCCTGCATCTTCCGAGTTTCCATCTATACCGTCTGTTCCTCCAGAAAGTATAACGATACTTGGGATATTTTTTATTTCTATAAGGGCAGAGAGACACAGTTCTTGGTTTCTCCCTCCCTTTCCATTTCCTTTAACATTAACCGTTGTTTCGCCTCCAAATAGAAGACATACAGGTGGATCAAAGGGATTGGAGCTTTTTTTAATTTCTTTACCTATTGAAACTATTGCTTTGGCAACCTCTCTTGCTTCTCCTTTCAGTTGTGATGTCATTATGTATGTTTTTATATTTTTATCTGCTTTTTCTTTTATTTTTTTAAGTGCATCTATATTGCTCCCGATTATGTAATGTTTTATGTTTGGGTTTTCTCTTTTCGGGGTTTCCTTTATTTCTCCTTTTATTCCTTTTTCAATGACTTTTTTTACATTTTGTGGTAAATCGTCAAATATATTGTGTTTTTTCAAAATAGTATAAGCATCTTTGTAGGTTGATGGATCGTAATATAAAGGTGCTGAGCCTATTGTAAAAAGATCGTCTCCTATCACATCAGATATGACCAGAACTATTCCCTTTGCTTTTGTGGAGTGTCCTAATCTTCCTCCTTTGATCATTGAAAGATGTTTTCTAATGATGTTTATTTCTTCAATGGGAACAGAATGTTTTAGCAGGATCTGTGTTGTTGTCTGGAGATCTTTGAGTGTTATAGGTGGGATGGGTTTTTCAATTAGAGCTGAGCTTCCTCCTGATAAAAGATATACAAAAAAGTCATTTTCTTTTAGAGATGAAATTTTTTTTAGTAGAGTTTCTCCTGCTTTAAGGCTTTTTTCATCTGGTACAGGATGACTTCCTTCTATAACTTTTATTTTTTTTAGTTTTTGTGTGTAGTTGCAGACAACAGTTCCATCTATAATAAAATCTGCCAAGATTTCCTCTAAAGCTTTTGCCATCTCGACTGATGCTTTTCCACTTCCAAATATATAAATGCCGTTTTTTAAAGGATATTTATCCCTATTTATCTCTATATAGTTATTTTTTAGGGTGATTTTTTCGGGAATAAGGTTTTCAGGTTTTACGGAATTTATTCCATAAAGGAAAAGATCAATACTCATTTTTTTCAAATTCATCTATTAATCTCCACACAACCTCGTTCCAACCTTTACTCCCCGGGTAAGAAGCTTTGATAATCCCTTTGATGTTGGTATTTTCATACTCCATATTAATTTTGGGTATTAAAACAGGAATGTCAACGACCTGAAGCATCGGCAGATCATTTTTGCTGTCTCCTATGCCAACTGTTTTTACCTGACCTAAGTTTTTCCTGAATATATCTATTGTTAGCTTTACGGCTTTTCCTTTGTCCTGACCTTTTCCTATTAGATGGAAAAATCTTCCCCCTCTGGTAATTTTGAGTCCGTATTTTTCTGCCTTTTTTTCAAGCAGTGGAAGTTTTGATACGTCTTCTAATATGAAAGGCTCTGTAAACTCCCTTATCTTTGAGTATCTTGCTTTTTCAACAGGAAGATCTGTGAGTTTTGCTATCTCTTCTACGCTCATATCCCCAAATCCTCTGATTGGGATCTCTTTTTTTATTTCATTAATAAACTGTCTTATGTATTTATAATCTTTACCTAAAATAATGGTTCTGTAGCCGTTATATTTAGGCAGGTCAAGTTTAAAATTTCTGTAATTTTCAGGAAAGAATATGGCTGCTCCATTTTCTACTATAAATGGTTCTTTTATTCCAATCTCTTTTTGGAGCAGTTCTATCTCTATTCTTGTTTTACTTGATGTAAATATTAAGGGAATTTTTAGCTTTTTTATTCTGTTGAGTGAAGGTAAAGCATCTTTGTAAGAGTAGTCATTATGGTTTAGAAGAGATCCATCGAGATCAGTGAATATTACAAGCATCTTCACTCAACCGGTAGTTTTATTGTAAATTTTGAACCTTCCCCCATCTGGCTTTCCACTTCAACTTTTCCGTTATGGGCTTCGGTTATATGTTTTACTATGGAAAGTCCAAGTCCTGTTCCTCCAACATTTCTGCTCCTTGATTTATCTACCCTGTAAAATCTTTCAAATATCAGTGGAAGGCTTTCTTTAGGAATTCCTATACCTGTATCGGAAACAGTTATATAGGCATATTTATCTTTCTTATCTGCATTTACATATACTAAGCCACCTTGTCTGTTATATTTTATTGCGTTCTCAATGAGGTTTTTCAGTAAGATGTTGAATTTTTTTTCATCAACAAAAACTGTGAAATCTGAAGAAACTGAATTTTTGACCTTCACGCCTTTTTCAGAAGCTATATGCTGCAGATCATCAATTATCTGGTTTACAAGCCCTCTGAGTTTAACTTTTTTCTTCTGGATTTTCTCTTCTTTTGACTCTAACTTTGCAAGTATGAGTAGATCGTTGATCAGACTGTCCATCTGGTGTATTCTTTTTTTTGCTTTTTTTAGAAATCCTTTTATTACTTCGGGGTTTTCTTCATTTTCCAGCGTTTCAATAACACCTTTCAAGACTGTTATGGGTGTTTTAAGCTCGTGTGATACATTTGAAACGAAATCTTTTTTTGCCTGTTTGTATATCTCAAAAGGTGTGATGTCCTGAAAATGGATGACCTTTTTTCCGTTTATGTTTAGAACTTTAGCCAGAAATATATCACCATTTATTATTATTTCTTCCTGTAGTTGGTTCTTAATGTCAGCACTTATCAATGAATAAAGATAGTTGTTTTCAACAACCTGTGAAAATCTCTTTCCTTCTGGATTTTTCACATTAAGCAGATCTTTTGCATACCTGTTCATATATTGTATATTTTTGTTTTGATCTATAACAATCAACCCTTCTTTAAGAAAATCAAGAAAACTTACAAGGGTGTCTTTCAGAGATACTTCCATTATTCACCTAAGTTCTGGTGTCTGAGCATTTTTCCCTCTTTCATATATATAACTTCTTCTGCAAGGTTTGTTGCTATGTCTGCAACTCTCTCAAGGTTTGATGAAACTGTTATCAACCTTATCCCTACTTTTATAGTTCTTGGATCTTCCACCATATATGTGTATATTTCTCTTATTATTTGTTCGTGAAGGGCGTCGACTTTGTCGTCCCTTGATATAACATCCCTCGCAAGTTCTGTATCTAAGGTCTCAAGGGATTTTACAGCATCCCTTACCATACCTATAACAATGTCTGTCATTACTGGAAGATCTACGTATTCCTTAAGCTTAGGTTTTGTTAAGATTCTTTCTGCTTGCTCTTTGATATTTTCTGCATGATCTCCTATACGCTCAAGATCCCTATTAACAAACAGATCCATAACGAGCATTCTCAGATATTTGGCTTCAGGCTGAAATCTTGCTATTGTTGTTATTATAAGGGTTTCATTTTCCACTTCCATCTGATCAACTTTAGGTTCAAGTTCATCTACAATTTTAAGATACTCAGGGTTATGCTCTATTATAGCTTTGACTGCATTCTCAATCATAAGATCCGCAAGCTCAGCCATCTTTATTAGGCTGTCTCTAATCTTTTCAAGTCTTGGTTTTAAAAGCATATCTTCCCCCTTTATCCAAATCTTCCACTGACATAATCTTCTGTCAGTTTCTCTTTTGGTGCTGTAAATATAATATCAGTTTTATCAAACTCTATAAGTTCTCCAAGATACATAAATGCTGTGTAATCAGAAACCCTTGCAGCCTGCTGCATATTATGTGTAACAATAATAATAGTTACCGTCTCTTTTAACGATACGACAAGCTCTTCGATTTTGCTTGTTGATATTGGATCAAGGGCGGATGTTGGTTCATCAAAAAGAAGAACTTCAGGCTCTACAGCGAGAGCCCTTGCTATAACAAGTCTTTGCTGCTGTCCCCCTGATAAACCAGATGCAGAATCCTTTAGCCTGTCTTTTACCTCATCCCACAAAGCAGCCTGTCTTAGAGCTTTTTCAACTTTTTCTTCCAGTACTTTTCTGTCCTTTATTCCTCTTAACTTAAGTCCGTAAGCCACATTGTCAAATATACTCATTGGAAAGGGAGTTGGTTTCTGAAATACCATCCCAACTTTTGATCTAAGTTTTATAAGATCGTAATCATCTTTTAATATATTTTCCCCATCAAGTAGTATTTCCCCTTTGTATTTATTTCCTGGATATAAATCATGCATTCTGTTAAATGATCTGAGGAGGGTTGTTTTTCCGCATCCTGATGGACCTATAAGGGCTGTGACCTTTTTCTCATAAACGGGAATGTTTATATTTTTCAGTGCAGGATCTTTAGAACCTGCATACCAGAAGTAGAAATTTTTCACTTTTATCTTTTCTTTCTCAGTCATTTATTCACCTATCCTCTGTATTTCATATGTATTATATATCTGGCTATAATAGTAACAAATAGTATAAAGAATGTGATCACAAAGGATGCTGCCCATGCTTTTGTATGCCAGTCCTCATAAGGACCGGTAGCATAAACAAATATTGTAACTGTGAGTGAAGATATAGGTTCGTTCATATTTGTTGTGAAGTAAGAGTTATTAAAAGATGTAAAAAGAAGAGGGGCTGTCTCTCCTGCAACCCGTGATATTGCCAGTATAATTCCTGTAAATATTCCAGTCATTGCTGCTCTGATTACAACATCTTTTATAACGTTGTAATAAGTAGCTCCTAATGCAAATGCAGCCTCTCTTAAAGACCATGGTACAAGGGAGAGCATATCCTCTGTTGTTCTTAAAACAACTGGTATCATTATAAATGCAAGAGCAGCTGCACCTGCCCATCCGTTAAATCCCTGAATTTTGTCAACAAGTTTTGGGAGGAGAAAGATAAAAAGAAAAATTCCAAAAAGAACTGTTATCGTAGTGGTTGTAAGGTTTAACAGTTTCACTGTTTTTTCGGAAGATATTTTTATTATTTTGAGAAACATATTAGTTATAAAAAAGTTCAGAATAGAACCAAATATAAAGGATAGTATGGCAGATAGGAAAGCTACAGCTAAGACTCCACCTATGTTAATATGACCTATAGGTTTAACAAGTATCGCGTAGATGAATGTACCAACGACGATGGATGGAACACTAACCATTATGTCTGATAATATTGACACAGTTTTGGAAAATTTTGTTCCCCTTGCGTATTCTGCAATAAATATCCCTGCAAGCATTCCTACTGGAACGCCTATAATCACAGCAAAGAACACTATTTCAAGCTGACCAACAAAGGCATTTCTTAGTCCTCCACCTGGAATACCTGGAGGTGCAGGATCTTCTGTAAAAAGTTCAAGATTAAGTCCCGAAATTCCATGTCTCAGAACATCAAACAGTATAAATCCAAGCCAGAACAATCCGAGTAGAGCTGCAGCTGTTGATAAAGAGAGGGCGATGAAACTTACTATTTTTCTCCTTTTTATATATCTTTCTTGGTATCTCATCTTGAGTATCCTCTTTCAACTTTGAGAAGGAAAAATTTTGCAACTGCAAGTATCACAAAGCTAAGGACAAACAGAATAAGAGCAAGGTAGAAAAGAGAAGAAAGGTAAATATCTGAGTCTGCCTCTGTGAATTCATTTGCAAGGGTAACAGTTATAGTTGCTGCAGCATCAAACAAAGATGTTGTTATTTCGTGCCTATTCCCTAAGACAAATGCGACAGCCATTGTTTCCCCTAAGGCTCTTCCCAGAGCTAAAACGATTCCACCGTAAATTCCGAGTTTTGCGTAAGGTATCATAACATCTTTTATAACATCCCATTTTGTTGCACCAAGTGCGTAGGCAGATTCCTTCATAAGATCAGGAGTAAGATTAAGAGAATCTCTTGATACACTTGCTATAAAAGGAATGATCATTATACTTAAAACCACACTTGCGGTGAAAAGATCAATTCCCTGAGGATTTCCTTCAAAAATTTTACCTATCAATGGGATCTGCCCTAATGTTTTCTGAATGGCAGGTTCTATGTAGTCAGCCATTATGGGGGCAAGTGTAAAAAGACCCCACATTCCGTATATAATACTTGGAATAGCAGCGAGCATTTCTATAGCAATACCAACAGGGGTTTTTAAAAAGTGTGGAGAAACTTCAGCCAAAAAAATTGCAATGCCAAGGGCAACAGGAATTGCTAAAGTAAGAGACAAAATTGTTATAACGATCGTTCCAAATAACGGTGCTGCTGCACCAAATATCTGTTTTACAGGATCCCAGTTTTGAGTAAGTATAAAATTTATTATTCCAAATTTGTGTATTGCCAGAGATGATTCTTTGTAAAGGACTAAAATTATCATAAATATCAAAGTTAAAACCAAAAAAGAAGCGGAAAAAGAAGTTATACCGAAAAATATATCTTTTAAAGGTAGTTTTCCTATTTTTTTCATCTACACCTACCTGTTTTATATCTGTATTCATTATAACAAAAAAAGGAATATAAACCCGTAATAATATAATTCAAAACTAATAGGCAGAGAGATTTAGTAAAATCTTAAGGGTATATCCCATTTTCCTTCCAGTATGTATATACCTTCTTCTTAAGTTCATCTGGAAGTGGTACATAATCAAGTCTTTCAGCGATTTTGTCTCCTTTTTCAAAAGCCCATTTAAAAAATCTGTTTACCTTTTTGTTTATCTCTGTTTTTTCCCTTGCTTCAAGAATGAATGAGGCTCCTGCTATAGGCCATGCTTTCTTTCCAGGAGCATTGACCATCCACAAGTAAAAATCTTTCTTTGGATCAAAATTTGCTGTTGCCCCTGCTGCTTTGAATGTTTCTATACTTGGTTCAACAAAGTTTCCTGCAGGATTTTTTAGAAGTGTGTATGCAAGCTTATTCTGTTTTGCGTAAGCAAACTCTACATACCCTATAGAGTACTTTAACCTTTTAACATAATTTGCAACCCCTTCATTCCCTTTTCCTCCTATACCAACAGGCCATTTAACAGCTTTTCCTGAACCTACCTTTTTTTCCCATTCTGGGCAGGCACCCGAGAGATATGTTGTGAATATGGCTGTTGTTCCTGAACCATCAGCCCTGTGAACAACCTGTATCTCTTTATGGGGAAGGTTTATTTCAGGATTTATTTTTTTGAGATGTTTGTTATCCCAGTACTTTATTTTTCCCAGATATATGTTGCATAAAGCTTTTGAATCAAGTTTAAGCTGACCTGCCTTAATTCCGGGAATATTAACAACAGGAACAACCCCTCCTATTATGGCAGGGAACTGGTACAGTTTGTATTCTTTGAGTTTTTTTGGAGGCAAAGGTGCATCAGAAGCTCCAAAATCAACTGTTCTGTTTTTTATCTGTCTTACTCCACCACCTGACCCGATAGACTGGTAATTAAGCTTTATGCCTGTTTCTTTATAGTACATGTAAGCCCACGCCGCATACACAGGATATGGGAATGTTGCACCTGCTCCATTTATCGTATCTCCTGCTATAGCAATATTTAAAAACCCGGCAAGAATAATACCTGCTGTAATTTTTTTCATCGCTATTCCTCCTTTAATAGTGAACTTCCGCAGTGATCATATATTTCCTGTAGTCTTTGCTGTTTTCCTTGTCGTAATCTGTTGTTATTCCGTTTACGATCCATGTTATATATTTGTTCATACGCCATGCTATGCCATATATAAACATTTCCCTATCGTATTTGCTTTTCTTAGAATCCCATCTGTCGTATCTTCCAAAGATTGATACCTTATGATCCATTATCGGTCTTATCTCAAAGTTAAATGAGTATCCGTTTCCTTTGTTTTCAGAATCTTTGTACCAGTCGGATTTTATGTACTGACCTGCCACAAGGAATAAAGGCTGATTGTAAACTCCATGTATCTGGTAAACGGTAAGATCATCGTCTGATCCCCTGTGATTAAAGCTGTTTAGTGCGTGAAGTGATATGTTTGCGTATGTTTGTGAAAGGGGTTTAGGTTTTTTCTTTCCACCACCAAGTATGTGCCATGTTATCCTACCTTCTATCATCGGTTTATTTCCTTTGTTACCTCTATCTTTTCTTCCTATATGGTCGTATCCTTCTCCATCAAATATACCGTATTCTGAAGAGAAATACTCTGTTTTGGTTTTAAATTCCAATCCTGCATCAGCTGAAGGGAGAAGATGAGCACCATCTTTAGCCTCGTAAAATGTTTTTGAAATAGATCTGAACCACCATCCTGAATGTTCTTCGTAATCCAGCCAAGGTGTGTGTACTATCCCCAGTTCAAATCCTGTTGCAGGAATTATGTTAGATATATCTTTGTACAGATAAAGATGTTTTATCTTAAAGTTAATCTCATTTCCTTCGTCAGGATTTTCATTTTTGTACTGTCTTGTTATATCAAGTGTAAATCTAATGTGATCCTTTTTATTAAAGTAGAATTTTGTGATAAAATAACCTCTTCTTACTTCAAAGTTCCCTTCATCTGTTCCGTTGTTTCTATCTGTGAAGGTGTATCCTATGTAAGCCTTTCCCCCAAATTTTAACTTTTTAGATTTTGAAGAAACGGGAGTTTCCTTTTTTGTTAGATCTTTTTGTAGCTGAACCGCCTCTTCTTTTGTTAAAATACCTTTTTCATAAAGTTTTTTAATAACAGGATCTGAGATTTCCTCCCCAAAAACTGAACTTACAAAACTTAAGGATATTGCGGTTAACAAGATTTTTCTCATTTTTTACCTCCCAGTTTTTTTAAAAATTTTATACAGATATTTTTTAGCTTTTATTAAATTTTTGTTAAAATTTCTTAACATTTGAAAATATTTTTAGGACATGTATATTTTTAAACAAAAAGGCAGGTGGAAAGATGGATTTCAGGTTCAACAGTATTGAAGAAGCGATTGAGGACATTAAAAAAGGGAAAATGGTTATAGTAGTTGATGATCCTGACAGAGAAAATGAAGGTGATCTCGTTATGGCTGCTGAAAAGGTTTCCCCGGATACAATAAACTTTATGGCAAAAGAAGGAAGAGGTCTTATATGTCTCTCTCTTACACCTGAGAGATGTAAAGAGCTTGATATACCTTTAATGACAGCGAATAATACCGATCCTAAAGGAACGGCATTCTGTCTTTCAATAGATGCTCATCCTAAGTTTGGAACAACAACGGGCATTTCAGCTTATGATAGGGCTGTAACTATAAAGCTTGCAGTAAGTCCTGATGCACAACCTTCAGATTTTATCAGGCCTGGTCATGTTTTTCCACTTATGGCAAGGCCGGGAGGTGTTCTTGAGAGAACAGGACATACCGAGGCATCTGTTGATCTTGCAAAGCTTGCCGGTCTCTATCCTGCCGGTGTTATATGCGAGATAATGAAAGAAGACGGAACTATGGCGAGACTTCCTGATCTTATAAAATTTGCAAAGAAACACAAGCTTAAGATCATAACTATAGCTGATCTTGTTCAGTACAGACTAAGAAGTGAGAAACTTGTTGAGAGAGAAGCAGAAGCCTATCTTCCAACAAAATATGGAACATTTAAAGTTTATGCTTACAGAAACAAGGTGGATGGATCTGAGCATGTTGCCCTTGTTATGGGAGAGATAAAACCAGATGAACCTGTTCTTACAAGGGTTCACTCAGAATGTCTAACGGGGGATATATTTGGATCTCTCAGGTGTGATTGTCAATCACAACTCCACTCAGCCTTAAAAACTATAGCCAGTGAGGGAAAAGGAGTACTTGTATATATGAGAGGACATGAAGGTAGAGGGATAGGAATAGTAAATAAAATAAAAGCCTACAGACTTCAGGATCAGGGGTATGATACTGTTGAAGCTAATCATAAACTCGGATTTCAGGCTGATCTTAGAGATTTTGGAACGGGAGCTCAGATACTCCTTGATCTTGGAGTAAGGAAAATGAGGCTTATGACAAACAATCCGAGAAAGATCGTAGCACTTGAAGGTTTTGGTCTTGAGGTAATTGAAAGAGTACCTATCATAATAGAAACAAATCCCTACAACAAAAATTATCTGAAGGCTAAAAAAGTTAGGCTTGGACACCTTATTGAAGAACTAAAAGGTGAAACATGCCAGATAGATTATGAGGAAACCGAAGATAAAGATAGTTGATTTTAATCCGAATTATCTAAATTCTGTAAAGGTTATACTTACTGAAAATTTTGAATATCCGTGGTCAGAATTACAGATACTATCTGAGAACAGATTTACCATTAAAAAGGTTGTCCTATCAGGAGGCAAAGTATTAGGTTTCTTTTCAGGTGAGATCATATTTTCTGAAGGATCAATAACGATGATCGCTTTAAAAAAAGAGTTTCAGGGAAAAGGTATAGGCAGGTATCTACTGGACTGGTTTGTTAGTTTATCAAAAGAAAGGGGAGTAAATAATATCTGGCTTGAGGTATCAAAGAGAAATAAAAAAGCTATAAGGTTTTATGAAAATTATGGTTTTATTACAGAAGACATCAGACCTTCCTACTACAAAGATGGTTCTGATGCTCTTATAATGAGGTATCCTATAGATCCATGATAAAATAAGTTCTAATATTTTAAACGGGGTTTGTAATTGGAAATCAAGGGAAAAAAAGCAGAAGTTCTTATACCGGAAGATCAGATCAGAGAAAAGGTAAAGCTGTTAGGCAAGGCAATATCAAAAGATTTTAAGTATGAAGAATTGCTGGTTATAGGTGTTTTGAAAGGGTCTTTTATATTTATGGCTGATCTTGTCAGACAGATAGAAGGAAAGGTTTATGTGGATTTTATGCAGGTTTCGTCTTACCATACAGAAATGGAGAGTAGTGGAGAGGTAATATTTGTTAAAGATATAACAACAGATATAAAAAATAAAAATGTTTTGATTGTGGATGACATTATAGATACAGGAAGAACTCTTAAAGCTCTTGTTGAAGCATTAAACCAGAGAGAACCTGCCCAGCTGAAAACCTGCGTTCTTCTTGATAAAAAGGAAAGGAGAGAAGTGGATTTTGATGCTGATTATGTAGGTTTTGTTATACCAGACAGGTTCGTTGTAGGCTATGGTCTTGACTGGGCTGAAGAAGGGAGAAACTTAAAAGATATTTATGCTGTGGAGGATTGAGATGGGATTTAAACCGGTTGATGTCTCTGGAAAATTTGAGACTATAAGAACTGCAAAAGCAGAGGGAAAGATTTACCTATCTACCGAATCTGTTAAGATGATCAGAGAAGGCAGGGTTCCAAAAGGAGATGTTCTGCTCGCATCCCAGATGGCAGGTCTTCTGGGGGCAAAAAGAACCCCTGACATTCTTCCATTTTGCCACAACATTATGATAGATCATGTTGTTGTTGATACTGATCTTCAGGAAGACGGGGTTTATATAACCGCAGAGGTAAAATGTGTAGGCAGAACAGGTGTAGAGATGGAAGCATTAACCGCCGTATCTGCAGCACTTCTTAATGTTTATGACATGCTTAAGGCTTTTGACAAAAATATGTACATATCAGACATAAAACTTGTGTCTAAAAAAGGAGGAAAATCAGACTGGGCAGAGGATCTTAACGGTCTTAAGTGTGCTGTGATAACCCTCAGCGATACATGCTATCAAGGTGAGGCAGAGGATAAAAGCGGAAAAACTGCGATAGATATAATACAGAATGAGTTTGGCGGGGAGGTTGTTCATTACAAAATACTTCCTGATGATAAAGACAAAATAGTTAAAGAACTAAAAGATCTTACAGATAAAGTTGATATAATCTTTACGACAGGTGGAACAGGCTTCAGTAAAAGAGATGTTACACCTGAAGCGACAAAAGAGATAATAAGAAAGGAAATGATCGGTTTTTCTGAAGCCATGAGAATTGTTGGGATAAAGTTCACGCCTAAATCTCTTCTTTCAAGAGGGGTTTGTGGCATATTAGGAAATTCAACTCTTGTTATAAACCTGCCCGGTTCCACTGGAGGTGTTAAAGACAACATAAGGCTTGTAGCACCTCTTTTAAAACATGCTATAAGAATGGCAAAAGGTGAAAAAAAACACTGATGCCTATCTTGGTTTTGCTCTTATGTGGAGGGAGGATCATTTCCTCTCTCTTGCTGAGGATAAGCTGAAGAAGACATACTCAGATTTTTTTATGGAGTCTTTGCCTTTTGAACCTCAGTTTTCCAGATACTACCACAAAGAGATGGGAACTCCTCTATACAAAAAATTTGTGTTAACAAATACAGTTATAGATAAAAGCACCATAAAAGACATAAAAATAGAAGCTGTTAGTATGGAAGACAGTTTACGGGTAGACGGAAAAAGAACAGTCAATATAGACCCATTTTATATGGATAAGGATCAGATCGTTGTTTCAACATCAAAGTACCGGGGAAATAGGATATATATAGGTGGTGGGGTTTTTGTTGAGCTTGAGCTTTTTTATCACCATCGGTCTTTTCAGCCGTTTTTGTGGACATACACCGATTATAAAGATCATATACCTTTTTTTAATGAGCTGAGAAAAAAAATTAAATAAACCTCTTTTCTATCTCTTTCTCATCTAAAGGTTTTGACAGGTAAAAGCCTTGTATGTAATCAACACCTATCTTTTTGTAAATATCAAGCTGCTGTTTGGTCTCAATTCCTTCTGCTACAGTTTTTATCCCTAAAGATTTTGCGATATGAACTACACCTTCAATGATGGCTTTTGTTTTATGATCTGAAAGTATAGCCTGTGAAAAGGATATATCTATTTTTATTATATCAGCCTGTATGTCTTTTAAATATGATAATGCAGAGTAGCCTGTTCCAAAATCATCTATGGAAATTCTGATATTTGGTATGTATTTCATATTTTTAATATAACTTTTTCCTGAGATAAGATCCTCAACAAAAATCCTTTCTGTTATTTCAAGAATTATAGGTTTTTTCAGATTTCCTGTATGTTTTTCAATGATGCTTAAAAACTCTGGTTTTTTAAAGATTTTTCCTGAAATGTTTAAGGCAACAGGTTTTTTCCATTTGTTTATCTTATGTGAAACTTGGGAAAAAGCCCACTCGGTAAACCTATCCACATAAGGAGAAGTTTCGAGGTAGTTAATAAATTCTGACGGAAGGTGAATACGGTTATCTTCGTCAATAATTCTAACAAGAGATTCAAAACCTGCTACTGTTAAATCTTTTGTCCTGAAGTAAGGTTGATAATAAAGCTTAAACAGGTCCTTCCTAAAGGCTTTTTCTATCAGGTGTTTTATCTCAAGAAGTTTTTTTGCCTTTTCTTCCAAATTTTTGTTAAAAAATTTTATAACATCAGCCCCTTCTTTTTTAGCGTTATTTAGAGATAAAGAGGCATTTTCATACAGTTTTCTGAAATTTTCCGCATCGTCCGGAAATATTGATATTCCAGCATTTATATGTATATTAACAGGGTTTTCCTTTATCTCAAAAGGCTTAGAAAAAATTTCCTTAAGTTTATTTTCTATAATGAATATATCTTCTCTTTTTTTTAGATCGGTTAAAAGGATTGCGAACTCATCAGATCCTGTTTTGCTGATAATATCTCTTTCTCTGAAGTTGGCTTTTAATCTATTTGCGACAGCTTTAAGTAGCTGTTTTCCGTATTCTATTCCATAAATTTTATTAAGATATGTGAAATCTTTAATATCAACAATAACGAGAGCTGCCTGTGAGTTTACTTTTTTTAAAAAAGATTCTGCTTTTTTTATAAAACCCTCAAAATTTAAAAGCTTTGTATTTTGATCAAAAAATCTAAGATACTCATTTTCCCTTACAAGTCTAAGCTCTTCTGTTATATCTTTTCCGATTGCAAGGTATCTAACGTTGTTTCCATTCAGTTTTACCGGAATTATTTTCTGCCTTAGATAAAAGAAAGATCCATTTTTTCTTTTGTTTATAAATGTTGCCTCAAATTCTATCCCCGATTTTATTGTGTTCCAGAGGTCTGCATAAAAATCATCTGAGTGTAAACCTGATTTGAATATATTTGCATTTTTGTTCAGGATTTCTTCTTTTGTGTAGCCTGATATGTTTGAGACTATTTTGTTGGCGTAAAGTATTTTTCCTTTATCATCTGTAATTATCACCCACTCACTGGATTTTTCTATCGCTTCTTTAAGTATTATCCCTTCCTTGATATTTTCTATTTTTTCAATTCCAAAACTAAGATCCCTTTTTATTTCCTTCAGTAAACTTAATCTTTCTTTGTTGAAAAAATCAGGATCTTTAGAAAAAAGATTTATTACGGCAACTCTTTTTCCTTTTTTTGAGATAGGTATAGCAGCAATAGATCTGTATTTTTTATTTCTTAACTTTTTTATGGTTATTTTGTCATCATCTATTATAAATGGTTTTTTGTTAACATCTTTTACCAGTCCACATTGGTAAAAAGTTTCCCCTTCTTTTCCGATCCATATATAAGGTATACCAAGTTCTTTGCTCAAAATAGGGCAGATCTTTTCAAAAAGGTCCTCTTCTGTGGTGGCGTTTATAACGATTTTGTTTATTGAACTCAGCACCTTGTAGAGTTTTTCATACTCAACCTCTCTGTTTATATCTACAATGTAGCTGTAAAAATAAGCGGCATTTCCTTTCTCATCAAAGACCGGAACTGTTTGATTTAAAACCCAGATTTTTTTTCCTTCTTTAGTTTTTATCCTGTAGGGGCTATGAACCCAGTAAGAGGATCTCTGAGCACAGAATTTTTCCAGTTCCTTAAAAAATTTATCCCTATCCTCTTCGTATATTATCTGAGTGTATCCTATATTTCCGGATAAAAAATCTTCAGGTTTAAAACCTGTTATATGGAATATGCTGTGGGAAACATTTTCGACAGGTAAATCTTTTTGGTTTTTTAGCATCATGAGGGCTATCTTCCCTTTAGAAAAAAGTATCTCTGAACTACATTCACCTTCTTTTATAAAAAAACATCTGTTATCTTTTATTTTTACTGGAAATATCTCTTCATTAACGGGACATACGCAATTTTTCAGATCTGTACATGGTTTTTCAAGGTTAAAAACCACTTCAAAACATTTTTTTCCCGTTTGATCTTTAAAAATTTTTTTTGCTGTTTCATTCATAAATAGAATGTTAAACTCTTTGTCAACAAAAAAAGCAGGATCCCTCAGGTTGTTCAGATAAATAAAATTCATCATATTATTTTTTATATTTCCTGTAATTTTTTAATTTCCTGTAATTTTTTATATAACTCATATCAGTAATAATTATCGTCATTGATTATTCAAAATTTAGGAGATTTTTCTCAACTATAGATTCCCAGTTTTTTTTGATCACGTAAGGGGGAAGATCCATATTTCTGCTGTCGTGGAAAGGAACAGCATAGGGTGAGTTTTCAAGTCTGTTTTTTTCTTTTTGGGTTAAAGGGGGGATAATACCTTTTATTGTTGCTACCGTTGAATAGCTTTTTCTTCCGACAGGCTCAACAAGACCTATTTTAAAGCCTGCTTCTATAAGTCCTTTTCTTACAGCAAGTGATGCTGAGTATGTGGATAAAATAGCTTCCTGCCTCATCAGTTCTTTTACAGCCTTGAAGATCTCAACAGTCCACATCTCTGTATTTACCTTAGGTGAAAAGGCGTCGTAAAAAACAGCATCAAACTTTTTTCTAAGAGATCTTAGTATCTGTCTTGCATCTGAAAACAGAATATTTAGACGAAAATTTTTTCCTTCTGCCCTGTACACATTTTTTTCAAACCTTCCTGATAGTATCTGATCGTAGATCTCTTTCAGGTTTTCAGGAATACTGAGTTTCTTTATCTTATCAAACACAGAAATATCCTTTTCAATAGAGGTTATATCTAATAAGATTTCAGGGTTTTTATCAGATGCTACCTTAACTGCAACAGCCACGTTGTACCCCAGACCAAAACCTACATCAAGTATGTCTATCCTGTTTTTTTCCAGAGACAGACTGTCAATTCTGCACGGGATAACAAACTTAAGGAGGCTCTCTGTGTAAGCACCTGCTTTTGTGCTGTGGTAAGCCTCATTGTATTCCTCATTTAGAAAAGTTTCTGTCCCGTCGGCTGTTTTTATTTTACTTTCCATCTTCCTCCAGTAAGGAAAAGTTTTTCTAAAAAAATCTTCCCTTCAAAGATATCCCCTTTATTAAAAAAGCCTACACCTTCAGGTGTCCCGCACATAAGAATGTCGTAATCATAAAAACTGAAGTATCTTTTTGCCTCTTTTAATATCTGGTCAGGACTGTATATCATATCTTTTATTCTTCCGGACTGTTTGAGATCACCATTTATCCAGAGCTCCATTCTTAGGTGTTCTATCTTGTCAGGGCTTATCCTGACAAATTTTGAAAAAACGGCTGATCTGTCAAAAGCCTTAGCCTTTTCCCACGGCAGACCTTTCTGCTTTAGTCTGTTTTGTTCCTCAACAAGTGTAAGATCTATCCCGAAACCTACACCAACAGGCTGTCCCTTCTCAAAAATCAGGGATATTTCTCCTTCATATCTGCAGGACAGTTCAGGCTTGTATACATATTCCGAAATACTGCTGTTAGGCTTAATAAACAGAACGATCTCTTCAGGATCTTTGTTTTTGAGCTCCTGTATATGTTTTGTGTAGTTTCTACCTACACATACAATTTTTGATGGATAAACTTTTTTATCTTCAAAAATTATATGCCTCATTTTTGTCCTCAATAAACCTAAAAGTTGGTTTTTCTTTTATCAAACCTGTTTCCAAAAGATATTCGCTGAAAAGTTTTAGGCTTTTTATATGTTCTTCAGAAAGACAGTAATCAAGATTTTTTAGGTAGTTTATCAAAAACTGATCCTTAATGTATTTCTCCGGATTTTCAAAAAATCTGTTTTTTGAAGTTTTTAAAACCTGATTGAGTTTTTTTACCTTATCTTTATTTTTTTCGTAATAATCCTTTCTTACGCACCAGAGTGCAAAAACAAAAGGAAGTCCTGTTTCTTTGAACCATATCTCAGACAGATCATACCTGTACTTTTTTCTGTCTGAAAACTTAATAGCTTTGTCTCCTATCAGGAGGACTGCCTCTTTATTTTCTATATCCTCGTCTGACAGTGGTTTATAAACAGGGTTTTTATTTAAAAACACTTTAAAAATAATCTTTGTAAGATACTGGGAGGTCTTTGACTCTTTTGTAAGGTATATATGGGTTATTTTTTCTAACGGCTTTTTTGAAATTATAACAACAGATTTTACTTTGTTCAGGGAGCTTATTGATAAGTCTGAAAGTATTAAAAAATCATTAAAGTTTTGTATGTAATGGACTGAAGATATGAAACCTACATCAACCTTTTTTTCAGAAAGAAATCTGTTTATCTGAGATGGAAAACCTTTAACAAGTTCGTAACTAAATCCCAGATCTATACCTGTTTTTTCAAAATTAAAAGGCAGAGTGTTAAGGTAATCTATCCAGCCTATTCTCAATATTCAACCTCTTTGAAATCTTCTTTTCTCAATATAAATATCAATAACAGTCTTAATTCTGTGGGCAATCATACTTATTATAGTCCCGGCTATCAAACTTACAACTATTACGATAAGTGAGTAAATCTCAGGGTGATTGTGTGAAAAGTCAGATATAAAGTTGTGAACTTCCTTCAGGGCAGGCTTTGGCTTGTTTTTTTCAAAAAACAGCTGGTAAAAGCTTAAAACAGATACCAGTGAAACAAGGGAAGCCATTATAAGTTTTGTTATATCCTTGCTGATCCTCTGTCCTACAGCTGAACCGAAAACAGCCCCGAATGACGATCCTGCCATCAAAATAAGTGCAAGGATTATATCAACACCGTGGTTAACAGTTCCGTGAAAGTACGTTAAAAAAGCTGTAATAAAAATCATCTGAAAAAGGCTCATACCTACAGCTTTTGTAACAGGAAGACCTGCAAGATAAATCAGTGCAGGTATGACCACAAACCCGCCTCCAACACCCATAACAGCCGATAAAAAGCCTGATATAAATCCTATAAAGAGAGGTATTAAAACTGAGAACTCCCCAAACTCAAATCTGTACTTTAACGGCAGGTTGCGTATAAATCTTTCTGTCAGTCTATTTTTTTTCTTTTTTTCTTTTTTTAGTATGTCTAAAAACATTGTTATACCTGTAAAAGCCAGATAAAAGGCGTAAAAAGAAAGTACAAATGTTCTAAAATAACCTGCCTCTTCAAGGATTTTTGTAAGAAGAACACCAAATCCGCCACCTACAAATCCGGAAAGGATAAGGAATAAGCCCAGTTTAATATCAACATTTTTCAGCCTTAAATGTGCCAGAAAACCTGAAACCGTTGCCCCAACCATCTGGGCAACAGATGTTCCAACAGTAACAATAGGGGGGATACCTAATTTAATCAGTGTTGGATTTAGTATTATCCCTCCTCCTATTCCAAGGAGACCTGAAAAAAATCCGACAATAAGACCAAGGGCAAGAAGGATCAGCACATTTACCTTGACATCAGCAACAGGAAGGTATATCTCCAAAAGTTCCTCCTTTTCAAGAAATATCTGGGTCAAATATATTAGAATATTCTAACTAAAAATTAATAGTAAGAAGGTGGTATGAACAACAAAAATCTTGATGAGCTATTAAACAATAGGTACTTTGTTGCTTTGTTTTTGTTTTTTACTGTTTTTGTTTATTTCTGGAATATATGGCTGAATGATATATGGATACCTAATGAATCTTTCTACGCAGAATCTGCGAGGGAAATGCTTGAGTCCGGAAACTTTCTGGAAATATATTTCAATTACGAACCCCGATTTAACAAACCCCCTATGACATACTGGATGGTGGCTTTATCTTATTTGATTTTCGGTGTTAATGAGTTTGCAACAAGAATTCCTATTGTCTTATCTGCTTTAGGATCAAACATACTGATTTATCTCATAGGAAAGGAACTGTACGGCAAAAAAGTAGCTGTTGTATCTGCAGCGGTTATGGTATTCAGTTTCCAGTTTGTTATAAACTCAAGGTATGCTTCCCCTGAGGTGCCTTTGACATTCTTTTTTACCCTTACCCTTTACTTTTTTATAATAGGATATAAAAGAAAAAAATTCCTGTATATTCTGCTTTCTTACATCTCTCTGGGTCTTGTTGTTTTAACTAAAGGATTTCCTTATATAGCTGTGATAGGTGGTATTGTTATTGTTTATCTGCTTTTTGAAAACTCTTTTAAGGTAAAAGATTTTCTTAGGGATCTTAAGTTTATACATCTTGAGATAGGACTTCCTATAGTTTTTATCATAGGTTTTAGCTGGTACATATACATGTATCTGAAATTTGGGTCATCTTTTGTTGAGACCACACTTGAGGAGACAATAAAAAGGGCTGTAGGAAAAAAGTCAAAAGGGTTTTCAGACCTGTTTTTTTATGTTATTGCGATACTGTGGGGTTTTCTGCCTTATTCTTTATTTTTTTATTACGGGCTTGTCAGATTTTTTAAAGAGGGAAAAAAAGAGCTTTTATTTCCTGTTGTATGGTTTGGTGTGATGTTTGTTATTTTTACCGCTGCTAAAGGAAAAATACCTGTTTACATTATTCAGGCTCACGGGGCAATGTCTTTAATAGTTGCGTACTATCTTATAAACCACAGTCCTGTTAGACTTGCAGACAGATTTTTATATTACGGGTCTTTGATCATTCCTGTCTTCTTAGGTGTTGTTGTGATTGGAGGCTTTGTTTATCTTTTCAGGCTTGATCCTTTCTATTACATAGCAGCTTTATTTCCTGTTTTGTACCTGCTTAGATACAGGGAACTAAAACTTCTTCCGTATATAACGATGGTTGTTATCTTTTTTGTTTTCACAGTCTCTATCCTTCCTGTTGTTGAGAAGTTTAGACCTTATGACAAAATAGGTCAGGCAATATCATACAACGTTCCTGAAAAAGATGTTCCCCTGTATATTGAAAGGTGGTTCTGGCATAACCTTCCTTTTTATGCAAAAAGAAAAGTCTTCAGGAATGTTTCTACTAAGGAAATAGTTTCATTATCAAGTAAAGGTACAGTACTTGCACTTGTAAAGGAGAAAACATATAAAGATATAAAGAATGCACAGATACTTTGGGAAGGCTATTTATATAAAAAAGGTAGCGAATCAAGATTTGCTATTTTTCTTAAGTACATATACAAAGCATTAAATGGGGATTTCTCAGCATTTGAGAAAAGATACCTAATATACAAGAGGTGATAAAAATGGATCAGATAGTTTTAATCAATGGGGAGATTTATGATGACAGAAGGTTTTTAAGAACATTAATGTTTGGCGAAGGTGTGTTTGAGACGTTCCGTTTTAATGGAGAACTGCCATCAAGAATAAAAAAACATTATGCCAGACTGATAGAAGGGGCAAAACTCCTTAAAATACCTCAAATTCCCTATGAAGATTTTGTTTATCACATCAAGCAGGCTGTTGAAAAATCAGATCAAAAGGATCTTTATGTAAAGGTTGTCCTCCTTTCTGAGGGTAATACAGACTATCCGCTTATTCCCTACAAATCTAACATAATGGTTGTAGTTAAGCCTTTTAAACCATTTTCCAAAGAAAGGATTTCACTTACCTTATCCCCTTTTAGGGTTCACAGCAGTAATCCCCTGCTCAGGGTAAAAACGACGAATTTCGCTGAGAAGGTGCTTGCAAAAAGGTATGCTAAAGATAAAGGGTTTGATGATGCAGTTTTTCTGAATGAAAACGGAGAAATAACTGAAACAACATCGGCAAACATTTTCTGGATTAAGGGAAGATTTATGTACACCCCATCTATTGATTGCGGACTTCTTCCGGGAATAACAAGGGAGGCTGTTATTACAGAGGCAAGAAAGCAAGGTTTTAATGTGGTTGAAGGAAGATTTTACCTTGAAGATATAAAAAATGCGGATCTTATTTTTATCACAAATGCCCTAAATGGTATAATTAGAGTGGGGAAGTTTGATTTCACTTGTCAGGAGGATAATTAATTGCCTTTAATAGTTCAGAAATTTGGTGGTACATCTGTTGGTAGTATAGAAAGAATAATAAATGTTGCAAATAAAGTAAAAAAGTCTGTTGAAGAAGGAAATAAGGTTGTTGTTGTTTCCTCTGCCATGTCTGGAGAAACAGACAGGCTCTTAGGTCTGACAAGAGAACTTTCTTCAAGACCTGATCCAAGAGAGCAAGATATGGTTGTTTCTACCGGTGAACAGGTGGCAATCGGTCTTCTATCTATAGCCCTTAAAGAGATAGGTATAGATGCTGTAAGCCTTACAGGGTGGCAGGTTCCCATATACACCGATGCTGCTCACACAAAAGCAAGAATTAAAAGAATAGATACCCACAGGATACATGCAGAGCTTGAAAGGGGAAAGGTTGTTGTAGTTGCAGGATTTCAGGGGGTTGATGATTATGGGGATATAACCACTCTTGGAAGAGGTGGATCTGATACCACAGCTGTTGCTCTCGCTGCTGCATTAAAGGCAGATGTTTGCGAGATATACACAGATGTTACAGGTGTATTCACAGCAGATCCCAGAATTGTTGAAAATGCAAGAAAGATACCTGTCATCTCTTATGAAGAGATGATGGAGATGGCATCATTAGGATCAAAAGTTATGCAGATAAGATCTGTTGAATTCGCAGCAAAATACGGTGTAAAAATACATGTAAAATCCTCATTTATCGATGAGGATGGAACATGGATAGTGGAGGAAAATGAAGATATGGAAAGGGTGGCAGTTAGAGGAATAAGCCATGAGCTTAAGGAGTCAAAAATAACCGTTGTTAAAGTTCCAGACAAGCCCGGAATAGCAGCAAAACTGTTCAAAGCTCTTGGAGATAACAATATTGTTGTTGATATGATTGTTCAGAATGTATCCCACGAAGGATATACAGACATATCCTTCACAGTAAACAAGGTTGATGCAGACTTTGCAGAAGAGATAGCCAAAGAGGTTGCACAGGAGGTTGGGGCATCTGGGGTTGAGAGAAACGACAGAATAGCAAAAATCTCAGTTGTTGGTCTCGGCATGAAAACACATGCAGGAACAGCAGGAAAGATGTTTGAGGTTCTGTACAAAGAAGGAATAAATATCTACGCCATATCAACATCAGAAATAAAAATATCATGCCTGATTGATGAGAAATATGCAGAGCTTGCCGTCAGGGCACTCCATGAAGCATTTATTGAAAATCAAGAAACGATAGTCATTGATTAGGAGATAAAGATGAGAAAGAAAAAGATTAAAAAGGTTCTTGTTGCAAACAGGGGAGAAGTAGCAACAAGAATAATAAGAGCGTGTAAAGAGCTTGGGATACGAACAGTTGCGATCTATTCTGAAGCAGATCACAACGGTATTTGGGTGAAAAAAGCCGATGAATCTTACATGATACCGGGAGATCCTGTAAAAGCATACCTTAACTTCTACAAAATCGTGGATCTTGCAAGACAGACAAGGTGCGATGCTATTCACCCAGGTTACGGATTTTTATCGGAAAATGCGGACTTTGCAAGGTACTGTCAGAAAAGGGGAATTATTTTTATAGGACCAAAACCGGAACATATTGAGCTTTTCGGGGACAAAATAAAGTCAAAAGTAGCGATGAGAGAGGTTGGAGTTCCTGTTCTTCCTGGGACTGATGAACCGATTACAGATATAGAAGAGGCAAAGAAAGTTGCAAAGGAAATTGGATTTCCTGTTATTATCAAAGCAGCATACGGCGGCGGCGGAAGGGGAATGAGAATAGTAGAAAAGGAAGAGGATTTTGAAGAACTGTTCAGATCTGCAACAAACGAAGCTGAAAAGTTCTTCGGGAAAGGAGATGTTTTTATAGAAAAGTATGTGAAGAACCCCAGACATATTGAAATTCAGATTATGGCTGACAAATACGGGAATGTAATCCATCTTGGAGAAAGGGACTGCTCTATACAGAGGAGACATCAAAAAGTTGTAGAGATAGCACCTTCCCCAAGACTAAATGAGGAAGTAAGAAGGGAGCTTTTCAGGGTTGCTGTAAAATCTATGTTTAAACTTGGTTATGAAAGTGTTGGAACACTTGAGTTCTTAGTTGATGAGGAAGATAACTTCTATTTTATAGAGATGAACACAAGACTTCAGGTTGAACACACAGTAACAGAAACTGTCACAGGCGTAGATCTTGTCCAGAGAATGATTGATATAGCAGAAGGTAAAAAGCTTCCATTCCTGCAGGAAGATATAACCTTCAGGGGATACGCTATAGAGTTCAGAATAAATGCTGAGGATCCGGAGAAGGGTTTCGCACCTTCTCCGGGAAGAATAACATCTTACTATTCACCAGGTGGTCCCGGAGTAAGGATTGATGCTGCCGTTTACAAGGATTACATAATCCCCCCTTACTACGACTCTATGATCGCAAAACTGACGGTATGGGCTCTTACATGGGACAGGACTGTAAAAAGGGCAAGGAGAGCCCTTGATGAATTTCAGGTAAGGGGTGTTCCAACAAACCTGCCTCTTTTAAGGCAGATAGTAAGGGATAAAGATTTTATGGAAGGAAAATTTGACACAGGTTATATAGACAAAAAACTTCCAAAATTCAAACTTAAACCGGAAGAGGGAGATCCTGAGGATCTTGCTACAGTTATAGCAGCTGCGATTGCTGCATACCACAGATTATAAAAAGGAGGTTCAGATAGATGTCAATAATAGTAGATGTTAGAGGAAGAGAGGTTTTAGATTCAAGGGGAAATCCGACTGTTGAGGCAGAGGTGGTACTTGAAAGCGGTGTTGTAGCATCTGCTATAGTCCCAAGCGGGGCGTCAACAGGAGAAACTGAGGCTGTTGAGCTGAGAGATGGGGATAAAAACAGATTTAAGGGAAAAGGTGTGCTGAAAGCTGTAGAAAACATAAATGAAAAGATAGCAGATGCGATCATAGGAGAAGAATCTACAGATCAGGTAGAGATAGACAGGATTATGTTGGAGCTTGATGGAACTGAAAATAAATCAAACCTCGGGGCAAATGCTGTTCTTGCAGTATCTCTTGCTGTTGCAAGGGCATCAGCCATTGAGCTTGAGATACCTCTTTACAGATATATCGGGGGAACAAACGCAAAAGTACTGCCTGTTCCCCTTATGAATGTGATAAACGGGGGAGTTCATGCAGACAACAACCTTGATTTTCAGGAGTTTATGATAGTTCCTGTATTTGGGGGGAAAGATCCGGATAATCCAAAATTCAGCGAGGCCCTCAGATGCGGTGTGGAGATCTTTCATACCTTAAAGCAGGTTCTTAAGGAAAAAGGACACTCAACAAATGTTGGTGATGA
>JALVEY010000072.1 GCA_027030485.1 Persephonella sp. | reverse complement strand
TTCAGGAATATAAATATTATTTGTGATTGACTTAACAAGAACAGGATTTTTCTGCTTTATAAAACCGTAAAGGAGTATTTCAAAAATACCGTAAGGAAGTGGTGCCTGACCGCACCATGTATAAAGGGGATCTCCACCTACAGCAACAGTAACAGGCATCTTTTTCCCTGCCCTGTAGTACTGATCAAAAAAATGGCTTGCATCTTTATGCACCTGCCAGTGCATAAGCATCTCATTTTTTGAAACAACCTGAAGTCTATAAAGTCCCAAATTCTGGAGTTTACCGTCAAGACTTTTTGTGTAAACCTGTCCTGCTGTTATAAATCTCCCTCCATCTTGTTCCCATGTTTTTAATATGGGGAGCTTAAAAAGATCTATATCTTGATCTATTATTTTTATCTTCTGGGACAGCCCTTCTTTTTTTGTCCTTTTTGGTAATACATTTTTTAGTTTTAACAGAAGTTTAAATGTGTCTATCTTTTCTTTGAATGATGAAGGAGGTTTCAGATGGAGAAGTTTTTCTATCTCTCTGGCTATCTCATCAGGATGTTTTCCAAAGATTTTCTGGGTTATATCAAATCCTGCAAAAACATTCATCACAACAGGAATGTCGTATTTATAACCCTTTTTTCCATCTACAGGATTGGTAAAGAGCAGGACATTAGGTTTTTCCCTTTTTATCTCCACATAAGCGGTGTGGGGAATTTCAAGCTCAACATCTACAGGGTCTTCAATAACTTTCAATCTACCAAGCTTTTTGACAAATTTTAAGAAATCTTCCATACAAACATTATATTTTTATTTTTTCATTTTTTCTTCCATCTTTGAGGTTAAAGAAAGGCTGATTTCAAGAATCTCATCTGAAATCTTTTCAGGAAGGCTAAAAAAGCCTTTATGCCTGTATATTATTACAAATGGAGGATTCAGATCAGATAAGATTTTTCCGTACTTCAGAAATATTTTTTCTTCTACATAATCCCAAACCCTTTTAAGGTACAGATTTTTTACCTTTTTTTCGCCAAAATTTAAAAAAACAGTAAATACCTGTTGAAGATCAACAAAATCAGAGTTAAGACCTCTGTAAACAGATATACTTCCTGTATTATCTTCATAAAAACAGGAAAAGATGAATTTGTATCCACCGTCCAACTGGATTTCACATGTAAAATCACTGTTTTCAAGGCTTATATCAATATTTTTTATTTTTCTTTTTAAATTTTCAAAATCACAAATATTTCCTTTCGCAGGATCATAACATATTATCATCAGAACTCCCCCAAAAAGACAACTAACTAAACATCCAAATTTTTGACCTCTTTTGCGTATTTCATTATGAACTCTTTTCTTGGTTCAACTTTATCCCCCATCAGAATTGAGAACACCTCATCTGCAAGGGCAGCATCCTCAAGTGTTACCTGCATAAGCCTTCTTGTTTTTGGGTTCATGGTTGTTTCCCACAACTGTTCAGGGTTCATCTCCCCAAGTCCCTTGTATCTCTGTATCTCAACGCCCTGAATTCCGGCTTCCCAGATTGCTTCGTAAAGACTGTCAAGATCATAAACTACTATTTCTTTGTTTTTGTATGACACCTTAAATGGAAGTTTACCGATTATACTTAAGATTTCCCTTTGAAGTTCTAAAAGTCTTCTATACGCGTAAGATGTTAAAAAGGCTGAATCTATCTTGTTTGTGATCTTCCCAAATCTTTCTTTTCTTTCACAGTAAATATCATACTCACCTTCTATTGGGTCATACTCATAATAAACATCATAACTTTCATTCAACTTTCTTTTGAGTTCTTTAACTATCTGGGAAACGGTACTTTCCTGAGAAAGATCATCATCTTTTATTTTCAGATCTAAGACAGCATCAACAACTTTTTTGTCTTTTCTTTTGAGAAGGCTTTTTTTCAGATCAGAATATTCTTTTCCAAGTTTTGCAAGCTCCTTAATCTGCAGTTTTGTTAAATCCACATTCTCAAACTTTATCTCATCTGATGCAAAATCAATCACAATCCCTGACAGCTCCTCATCATCTTTTACATAGATCTCTGATCTTCCTTTTTTAAGTTTGTAAAGGGGAGGCTGGGCGATGTAAAGAAATCCGTTTTCTATTATCTGTGGAAAATATCTGTAAAACAGAGTAAGAAGGAGCGTTGTGATGTGTGATCCGTCAACATCTGCGTCAGCCATAAGGATTATCTTGTGGTATCTGAGCTTGTTTATATCAAACCCTTCATCACCTTCATCTAATCCAAGACCTATTCCTGTTCCTATCGCATTTATGATTGATCTGATTTCATCATTAGACAGTATTTTGTCTATTCTTGCCTTTTCCACATTCAGAATTTTCCCCTTTAGAGGGAGTATAGCCTGCGTTCTTCTGTCTCTTCCCTGTTTCGCTGAACCGCCCGCAGACTCACCCTCAACTATGAAAAGCTCACACTTCTCAGGGTCTGTTTCTGAACAGTCTGCAAGTTTTCCAGGTAGAGATGTGTCCTCAAGGAATGACTTTCTCCTTGATATTTCTTTTGCTTTTCTTGCCGCTTCCCTTGCCACAGCAGCTTCTATAGCTTTCTCTGCTATTTTTACGGCTATCTCTTTATTTTTTTCAAAGTATTCAAGCAGATAATCTCCAACAACCGTCTCAACTACTTTTTTAACTTCCTGATTTCCAAGTTTTGCTTTTGTCTGACCTTCAAACTGTGGTTCAGGAACTTTCACAGAAATAACAGCTGTAAGACCCTCTCTCAGATCTTCTCCTTTTATGCCTCCTTTAAGCTCCTTTGGAAGCCTCATTGTTGAGAGGGTTTTGTTCATCGCTCTGGTTAGGGCAGACCTGAAACCTGCAACATGGGTTCCACCTTCCACAGTTTTTACATTGTTTACGAAGCTTTCTATAACCTCGTTGTAGCTTTTTGTGTACTGGAAGGCTACCT
>JALVEY010000071.1 GCA_027030485.1 Persephonella sp. | reverse complement strand
ACTGTAGCACAGCTTGACTGTCCCGTTATTATAAACCACATAAAGGGAAGACCTGAAAATATGCAGAAAGATGTGTATTACGACGATGTGGTTTTTGAGGTGATTGAATTTCTTGACAGCCAGATCAGATACGGAATGTCAAAGGGTATAAAAAAGGATAGATTTATTATTGATCCCGGGATAGGATTTGGGAAGTATGTGGAACACAACATAGAAATAATAAAAAGGCTGTCTGAACTGAAGGTTTTAGGATTTCCCATACTGATTGGTATATCAAGAAAATCCTTTGTTGGTATTGTACTTGAGAATTTTGCAGGTAGGAATTATCCCTTCCCATCTGACAGACTCTTTGGCTCTTTAGGGGCTACAGCATGTGCTGTATTAAACGGCGCTCACATCGTAAGGACACATGATGTGAAGGAAACTGTAGACTTTTTGACGCTATTAGACACAATAAGAGGTTATAGGGTTGTTTGAAACGATTGACTGGCTTATAGGCATCATAAAATCAATAAGGATAAATGATGTTATAGACATAATACTCGTTTCAGTAATAATATACTACCTTCTTAAGTTCATTATCGGGACAAGAGGCTGGCAGATACTGATAGGTCTTTTTTTTCTTCTTTTTATCTGGCTTGCCGCAAAAATTCTTCATCTGACCACAATTGAATGGATATTTGACAATTTGTGGAGTATAGGGATTTTTATTCTTATAGTTGTTTTCCAGCCGGAGATAAGAAGAGGTCTTGCAAAAATAGGCGAAAGGGGGCTTCTCAGATACTCACTGCTGTCAAAGAAAAAAGCTATTGATGAGATTATAAGGGCTGCCACATTCCTTGCTGAAAGAAAGATAGGAGCCCTTATCGTTTTTGAAAGAAGCATTGATCTTGAAAATTATACCGAAGGCTGTGTAAAGCTTGATGCTGATATATCCCTTGAGCTTTTAATCTCTATATTTATCCCCCAGACCCCCCTCCATGATGGGGCTGTTATAATAAAGGATCAGAGGATAGCCTCTGCAAGATGCTTTCTTCCCCTTACAATAAACCCAAATATCCCAAAAAATATAGGAACAAGGCACAGGGCAGGTATAGGAATATCTGAGGAAACAGATGCCGTAGCCCTTATTGTTTCTGAAGAAAGGGGAGAGATCTCACTTGCAATAGACGGAAAGCTGTACAGAAACCTTGATCCTTTAACACTTAGAAATATGCTGATAAAGGTTCTTGAGATTGAAAAGTCTGACATTGTAGAAAACATAAGAAAAAAACTGAAGAAAAGGCAGAAAAATGAGAAAACTTAAAAATATTGTTCTGAACAACCTGCACCTGAAAATACTTTCCCTTCTTGTTGCTTTTCTTCTGTGGCTTAACATCACAAGTACCCAGAAAACAAGGTTTGAGTTTTTTTCAGAAGTGAAAATTCTCAATATTCCAAAGGGAATACTGATAGAAAAGGTAGAACCTGAAAAGGTGCTTGTTGTTATAGAAGGTGTCAGATCAAAGCTTGATCAGGTTAACATATCAAAAATTGAGGTATATGTTGATGGAAGAACGATAAAAAAAGGTAAAAACACACTTAAAGTGTTTGTCAAACCATCAAAAACAGAAAATTTTGACGTAGTAAAAGTAATTCCTGATAAAATCCATGTTTATGCAAAACCAAAATGATAAAATATTTCCTGCAACAGATCCGGAGGTAATAGATGATTAAGTTAGATATTGAAAAATTCGGAGAATATCCCTTTGAGGAAGGAATAACACTTAAAGAGATAATATCCGCCCTTGAAGGGGAAGGAAAGAAAATAAAAGGGGTTGTTGGAGGAATTCTTGACGATCAGATAATAGATCTGCACACCCCAATTAAAAAAAGTGGAAAACTTAGATTTTTAACCAGAAAAGATAAAGAAAGCCTTGAGATATTAAGGCATTCACTTGCCCACATAATGGCTCAGGCATTAAAAGAGCTGTACGGGGATAAAAATGTTCACCTTGGGATAGGACCCACAACAGAAAATGGATTTTATTACGATGTTGAGATTGAAGGAAAGAGGCTTACAGAAGATGATCTGCCTGCCGTTGAACAAAAAATGAAAGAAATAATAAATAGAAACTGTGAGATAGAAAGGGTAGAGATCCCGAGGGAGGAGGCTGTTGAGCTTTTTGAGAAAAAAAGGGAGATATACAAGATAGACATAATAAAACATCAGATACCAGAGGGAGAACCTATCTCCGTTTACCAGCAGTGCGGGTTTGTGGATCTTTGCAGAGGTCCCCATCTGCCTTCAACCGGCGAAGCAGGTGCCTTTAAGCTGGTTTCTCTGGCAGGAGCATACTGGAGAGGAAAAGAAGGAAATCCAATGCTACAGAGGATTTACGGTGTTGCCTTCTGGACAGAAAAAGAACTTAAGAAATATCTAAATATGCTTGAAGAGGCTAAAAAAAGAGATCACAGAAAACTGGGAAAAGAGCTTGAGCTTTTTACAATCACAGATGATGTTGGTGGAGGGCTTGCTATTTGGCTTCCAAAAGGAGCAGTTATCAGAAATGAGATAGAAAATGCATGGAAGGAGGAACACACAAAAAGGGGATACCAGCTGGTTTACACCCCACATGTCGGTAAAGAACAGCTCTGGAAAACAAGCGGACATGTGGATTTTTACAGGGAAAACATGTTCCCTGAGATGATGATTGAAGAGGAAGGATACTTTGTAAAACCTATGAACTGTCCATTCCATGTTGAGATATACAAATCAAAACAGAGATCATACAAAGAACTCCCCATAAGGCTTGCAGAGCTTGGAACAGTTTACAGATACGAAAGAAGCGGTGTTCTGCACGGTCTTATGAGGGTCAGGGGATTTACACAGGACGATGCCCACATAATCTGCAGGGAGGATCAGGTAGAGCAGGAGATAAAAGGGGTTCTTGAGCTTGTTCTCCATACACT
>JALVEY010000070.1 GCA_027030485.1 Persephonella sp. | reverse complement strand
AACATAGTTGAAGGACTGATAAAAAGAGGCGTGAATGTTGTCAGGATAGGACACCCTGCAAGGCTGAAAAAAGAACTTCTTGATGTTTCAATTGATGCTCAGGTTGAAAAACACCCAAAATATCAGGAAATAAAGTCTTTAGAAAAAAAGATCCAGAAGTTAAGATCCCTTCAGGAAAGCTACCTTAAGCCTATTCCACAAAGAAGAAGAGGTCTTACTTACGATCAGATCTTAAAGTATGCAAGATCAGGGAAAAAGGTAAGGGGACACAAAGCTGAAACTTTAAAAAGCATGGCAGAATGGATCAGACTTCAAAAAGAGATACAGAAGCTTATAAACCAGAAAAGAGATATAGAAGATCAGATAATTGATGATATTCTTGAAACAGCACAGGTGATATGTGCAACAAACTCTGGGGCAGGTTCTGATTTTCTTTTTGAGGACATTTTTGATGTTATTTTTATAGATGAGGCATCTCAGTCAACGGAGCCATCATGCCTTATACCTATTATAAAAGGTAAAAAAGTTGTTTTAGCCGGTGATCATAAACAGCTTCCCCCTACAGTTCTTCACCCTGATGCCGGAGGTCTCTCATTTACCATGTTTGAGAGGTTTATAAAAATATACCCTGAAAATGCATACATGCTCAAAATCCAGTATAGAATGAATGATCTTATAAAGGAGTTTCCATCTAAAGAGTTTTATAATGGTGAGCTGTTTTCTGCAGATGCTGTAAAAAATAGAAAGCTTTCAGACATCACAGGAAAGGAAGGGGACACTCCTATAACAGACGACACACCTGTTGTTTTTGTGGATACAGGAGGAAGATTTCTGGAACAGCAGAAAAGAGGAAGCAGATCCAGATATAATCCACAGGAGGCAGAAACTGTAAGACAGATAATAGAAGGCTTAAAGGCACTGGGGGTTAAGCCTGAAGATATTGGAGTGATAACCCCTTACAAAGACCATGAGGAGTATCTAAAAAAATTACTGCCGGATATAGAGGTAAAAACTGTTGATGGTTTTCAGGGAAGGGAAAAAGAGGTAATAATCATCTCTCTCGTTAGATCAAACTTAGATGAAGAAATAGGATTTTTAGATGATCTGAGAAGGCTGAATGTGGCACTGACAAGGGCAAAAAGAAAATTAATTGTTATAGGAGATGCAAAAACCCTGTCTTCAAATGAAACATACAGAAGATTTATAGATTTTGTAAAGGAAAAAGGAAAGTTTGTTTCGGTAGAACTGTTAGAAAAAAAGGCTGTTTTATGAGTGTTCTCAAGGCTTTGATAAAACCTAAAGAATACATCGGAAATATTTTTTCTGATAAAAAATCAGGCTGGTATTATTTTTTTGTTTATGGTTTTACATTTGCACTTATAGGTCCTGTTCTTTCTTTATACAGTTTGATTTTTCAGATGTCTTACTCTTTTAACAAGGCAGTTTTATACTCATTAACTACTTATTTTATGGATCTTCTGACTGTTATTATTTTTTCGTTTCTTTTGTCTGTTTTGTCAGGTTTAAATTTTGAGAAAATTTTAAAATTTTATGTTGTCGTGAATATTCCTGTCTGGATAGGTGATATTTTTGACATATATCAGCCTATCAGGATTTTAAGTAATCTGGGATTTTTATACAGTTTTTATGTTTTATGGGTAGGAACTGGGATTTTAAATTTAAGGAAACAAGCCGTGTTTATAATTGGACTTCATCTGATTTTGTATGTTTTAAATGCTCTGCTGTCAGAGATGATAGCCACAAACCCTCTGCTTCTTAAAATTCTAAAATTAATATAAAAATCTTTTCAGATTAATTTTTACAAAACCTTCTATAATTCCTCATAGGCACTCTAAAAACTTTTGTGTTTCAAGCCATTCAATTGATTTTGGTTTATTTCAATTCCTCATAGGCACTCTAAAAACTACTGAAGAGAGACATTGAAGACAAGATTAAAGAGTATTTCAATTCCTCATAGGCACTCTAAAAACAGAACTGGTGCAAGAATAGTATCATCAAGGAAAGAATTTCAATTCCTCATAGGCACTCTAAAAACTCTGATTTGCAGCTAACATATTCGGAATTTGCAAAATAATTTCAATTCCTCATAGGCACTCTAAAAACTGGTACAGTATGAAGTAATTACTATAGATGAGAAATGTTTCAATTCCTCATAGGCACTCTAAAAACAAGTGCAAAGAAGTATTTTGAAAATGTGTTTAAAGCGTAGTTTCAATTCCTCATAGGCACTCTAAAAACATGTAGATTGGATAGCGATAGGACACTAAGGAGGAGTTTCAATTCCTCATAGGCACTCTAAAAACTAAATATTTGGAAATTTTTCAGTTATAGTTTTGATTTGTTTCAATTCCTCATAGGCACTCTAAAAACGAAAAAAGTTTTAGAAAAGGCAAAGCTTGAAATTATGTTTCAATTCCTCATAGGCACTCTAAAAACTTTCCAGATCTACTTTGTTTACCAGTCTTATACACAGTTTCAATTCCTCATAGGCACTCTAAAAACCAGCTTACAATACATTTCAACCAACTGAATTTTTCAGTTTCAATTCCTCATAGGCACTCTAAAAACAGCCTGCCCGAAATACTCCAGATTTTTAAAATATTTGTTTCAATTCCTCATAGGCACTCTAAAAACTTGAAACTTCTTGTTCTTGCTACAGATATATTGAATGAGTTTCAATTCCTCATAGGCACTCTAAAAACTTGAAACTTCTTGTTCTTGCTACAGATATATTGAATGAGTTTCAATTCCTCATAGGCACTCTAAAAACAGCAGGCAAAGAATATAGAATGCTTTGTCCATTTCAGTTTCAATTCCTCATAGGCACTCTAAAAACATTATATATTGAATATTTTGCTGGGACTTTTATTTGGTTTCAATTCCTCATAGGCACTCTAAAAACAAAATTGAAATTTACCAATCAACATCATACAACAAATGTTTCAATTCCTCATAGGCACTCTAAAAACCTGCTTTGTTTACCTGTCTTATACACGTAGTTTAGTTTCAATTCCTCATAGGCACTCTAAAAACATTTGTTCAAAGTGTCATTGAAAGGATCTGACAGTATGTTTCAATTCCTCATAGGCACTCTAAAAACTCTGAATTGACTTTTTCTCACTTTCAAATTTCTCCCGGTTTCAATTCCTCATAGGCACTCTAAAAACATCTATTGATTTTTTCAATGAAAAAGCAGCCAAATTGTTTCAATTCCTTATAGGCACTCTAAAAACTGTTTGATTTTTTCTTATTGAGACTCCGTCTCAATTCCGGTTTCAATTCCTTATAGGCACTCTAAAAACGCACTACTCCAGTCTTACTTATAAGTTTAGACCATGTTCGTTTCAATTCCTTATAGGCACTCTAAAAACAGCTCCTCCAAGAGCTCCAAGACGCCGCCATTAAAGAAGTTTCAATTCCTTATAGGCACTCTAAAAACAGTGCTGACCAGAATGTTAGGCAAATTCTACAATTGTTTCAATTCCTTATAGGCACTCTAAAAACAAGGAAGTCTTGCATCACCAGACACAAGAGATGCCCTGTTTCAATTCCTTATAGGCACTCTAAAAACCAGTTGTGGGTCTTTTTGCATATGGAGTTTTTAAAACTTGTTTCAATTCCTTATAGGCACTCTAAAAACGGTGGAGGAGATCTATGTGTGGTTTGATGAGTGGTGTGAGTTTCAATTCCTTATAGGCACTCTAAAAACAGAACCAACGGCTATGAGCTCCCGCTATGCGGGGATGACTGTTTCAATTCCTTATAGGCACTCTAAAAACGAGGAGACTGTGATATGACTTCACCATCTGACGATAGTTTCAATTCCTTATAGGCACTCTAAAAACACATTCATTTGTACACAGAAAGATGGTTGAAAAGCTGTTTCAATTCCTTATAGGCACTCTAAAAACAGCAAATGGTTAGAGAAAGAAAAACAAAAAGTATATGTTTCAATTCCTTATAGGCACTCTAAAAACTATGGAACATTATCAAGTGTCATTTTTTCAGTTGCCAGAGTTTCAATTCCTTATAGGCACTCTAAAAACTATCTTATTTCCATATATTCCACCTTCTTCATCATTAGTTTCAATTCCTTATAGGCACTCTAAAAACAAGTTAAAGCATTTGAGATTTTATACGCATTTTATTGTTTCAATTCCTTATAGGCACTCTAAAAACGGATGTAGAGGTAGATTTTTAATAAGTTTTTATGGTTGTTTCAATTCCTTATAGGCACTCTAAAAACAACGAAAATCCAATCCTTGTTCCAATCATTCCTTTAAGGTTTCAATTCCTTATAGGCACTCTAAAAACGCAAGTATTCCCAGCCTTTAAATTTTCCATTCTCGTCTCGTTTCAATTCCTTATAGGCACTCTAAAAACATTTTTAATATTCACGACTTGTTTCCTAATTATCCGTTTCAATTCCTTATAGGCACTCTAAAAACTAAAAAAGCTATTGGTATTGATTATGTAGAAGAAAGTTTCAATTCCTTATAGGCACTCTAAAAACAAAAGTTTGCCTATTTCCTGATTACTACCGAAGGAAAGTTTCAATTCCTTATAGGCACTCTAAAAACTAAGGGGGGGTCTTTTTTCAGACCCCCCTATATTTGTTTCAATTCCTTATAGGCACTCTAAAAACTCTTTTAACTGCTCTGGTTTTACAAAGTCAGCAACTATAGTTTCAATTCCTTATAGGCACTCTAAAAACGATTTTCCTGTAGTTTTTTCATAATAAAGAATTGAGTGAGTTTCAATTCCTTATAGGCACTCTAAAAACCCTTCAACCAATATCTTATTCCATTGACAAGAAACCATTGATAGATCTTAATTATTTTAAATATACAAAAAACGGCAATACCTGTCAAATTAAATTAATTTCCCGTCAACCTTCAATCCTGTAAAAAACACTGGAGGTCGCCAAACTGTTGATATTCACAGACAAAACCAGAAAATCAGTCAATTTTCCTGTGAGATTTTGTCTCAATTAAGCCTTCAAAATCTGCGATAGACAGACTCAAGTTTTAATAAATCTTTGTTTTTAGCCAGTATTCAAAAAGCGGATCTTGAAAGTAATATTTATTTTCTTTTCTATCCAGAATGTCTTTTTCTAACAAGCTTAACAAGGTCTTTCTTAATGAGCCTATCTTCATATCATACTTGGATAAAACATGTTCATCGTGAAGACGAACTCCTTCTTTTTCAATAACAATCTTTAGAGCTTTTCTCTGGTTTGAACTTAGATTTTCCCATTCTACCGCAAAAAGATCTTCTTCCCTTTCAAGCACAAGCTTTACTGCTCTGGAAAAGATCTCATCACTTACACTGTTTTCTGTCAGTTCCCAAAGCTCATAAGCAAACTGCTGGGTGTAGTAAGGAAACCCTTTTGTGATCATGAGAATTTTTTCAATATAAAGATCATCAATTTTTTTTCCTGTTTTTTTAAACTTTTCTTTTATAAACTCTATCCAGTCTTTTTTTGAGATCTCTTTTATCTGAAAATGTTTTACAGATCTGTAAAATGCTTTTTTCTTTTCTAAAAACATTTTTTTTAAAATACTTTTCTTTGAACCCATAAAAATGTAAGAAATCTTATTTGAGTGAAGCTGTATCTGACTTCTCATTTCATTTTCTATCCCAAGAAACTCAACTTCCTGAAATTCATCAAAAACAACACATATCTTTTTCCCTTTTTCTGCATACATCAGGGGAATATTCAAAACATCTTTTAATGTCTGGGACAGTTCACTTTTAGAAAATTCAAGATGAAATTTTGTTCTTCCTGTTTCATCAAAAATAACTTTTATAGAAGGTCTGATTTTTAATACATCTTTAAAAAATTTGATCGTTTTCTCAACAGGCGTTTCTAACGACTGGGCGATCCCGTTAAAATACTCGTTGATAAACTCTTCTCTGGACGAGATCCCTAATAAATCCAGAAATATGTATTTGAAGTTTTTTTCTTTTTTTAACTGCTCTAATGTAAAAAGGACAAGAGATGTTTTGCCAAATCTTCTTGGGGCATAAATAAGAACATTCATTCCGCTTGAAATATCTCTTTTTAATTGTTTAATTTCTTCTTTTCTATTACAAAAGTTCCCTTTAGAAACAACTCCACCGTAATAAAATGGGTTCTGCATTTTTATACTCTTCGTATTAAAATTTTTATACTTTTAGTATAATACTTAAGGTATAATTTTTCAAACAGAAAAATAAAGATCCCCTTCAACTTTAAAACCTGTTTCCAGATCATAATAATCCTCAATATTTGAAAAAGGAACATAATAAAAGTTGCATTGAATAGTTGGGATATTCTCTTTTATAGGAACAGAAACTACATACTGGTAAAATTCAGCCTTTATGCTGTCAAACGCTTTTTTTCTTTCAAAAATATCAGAAATATGTAGTATTTTTGCAAATTCCTGCCAGACTTTTTGAGCATCTTCATCTATCTCTATAAAAACATCTTCTTTATAGTAATCTTCTTCAATCAGAACAAAATCATTAATAGAGTTTATTTTGTTTTTTTCCCTTTCACCATCAAACTTCAGACTGTAAAGCATCTGGAGTAGATCCTGTGAGACCTTATCAGATTTTATCTCCTCCAGTCTTTTGTAATACTGATTTATAAGCTTAAGAATATCTTTTTCCTGATATTTTTCTTTTTCTAAGATCTCTTTTGTTGCATTAATCAAAACAGGATCATATATGTAGGAATGGTAAAACCTGCCGTGATTTTTATCTTTTAGATTTATTACATAAAAATGACCTTTTTCTTTTTTACCTTCCCTATTGCACCTGCCTGCTGACTGGTTAAGACTGTCCAGAGGTGCAAAATCTCTAAAAACAACATCAAAATCTATATCAACCCCTGCCTCAACAAGCTGTGTGGAGACTGCGATTTTTTTCCGATTGTTTTTCAGAAGGTTTATCCTTTTTAGTCTTTCTTTTGGAATTAGGTGTGTTGATAAAAATATAACATTATCTGGATAATCCTTTTTTAAAAGACTGAAAAAATCTTTTGCTGAACCTACAGTATTCATAATAAACAGGTATCTTTTATCTTTTTCTATATGGAGACTGTCGTAAAGATCATTAATTGTTTTTGGAGTTTTATCAATTTTTATCTCATATCTGTTCAAAACTTCAAAATAGGGCTTGGAATTCAGAATTTCTGTAAAAGAATTTTTTTCAAAAATAAAAGGCTGTGTTGCTGTGGAAAGAATTACATAAAAGTTAAACCTTTCTGCCATTTTGATCAAAATTTCCTTTAAAACAAGCCAGTATTTATGGGGAATGGATTGAACTTCATCAAGAATTACAACAGAATTTGTAAATTTATGGAATTTTCTAAGCATTTTGTTTTTATTGCTGATTAATGAATAGAAAAACTGTATGAATGTTGTAGAGATTATTTTACTGTTCCAGCCTTCTATCAAAATTCTTGAGGTATCGTAATCAAACTCATTTTCTTTTTCTTTGTAGCTAAAACCAGTTAAATGGTGATGTTTGAGAATTACAGAGCTGTCAGGATTAATACCATTGTTTTTCAAAACATTTTCAAAAACATTAAAGTTTTGCTCTATTATTGATAGAAAAGGCAGGCTGTAGATTATTTTTAAACTCTGTCCTTTTTCTTTTTTAACTTTTTTTGCTATTTCTAAAGCAAATTTAAATGAGATTAATGTTTTTCCCAATCCTGTTGGAAGAGTAAGTGTGTAAATCCTCTGGTTTATATCTATTTCTCTGTTTGAAACTTCAGTATATGCTTTTTTTCTCAATTGGTTAATTAGGCTATCATTTTTTGACAGGCTCTCAATAAATTTATCAACTATCTCCGGCTCAATTTCTGTATCTCTAAAAATCAAGCTTTTGTCTGTTTTTATTCCTACATCTGACTTGTCTGCATCAAGTAGCAGAGAAAACAGCAAGACTGTTTTGATGTAATAATCAAGGGATCTTTCATTTTTTAGTTTTCTGATAAATCGTTTTATTTTTCGTAATAATTGCTTGATATATTCAAAATTTAACTCGTCCAAGGAGAATTTAAGTAGTTCTTTATTAGGAACTTTCAAACTGTCAAAAAATATCTGAAATTTTTCTTTATCTATTGAGTTTATTTGCCTTTTTAAAATCTGTATTTCCTGCTCTTCAAGGATCGGTTCTATTAGAAAATTATTCAGATTTGAATGGTGGCGTTTTGGGAGAATAAATGCAAGGGAGAGTAAAAAAGGATTATCTATATCCCTTTGTTTTAAATATTTATCTGCAAGAATTAGCCCAATTATACCGCCAAGGAGAGAATGTTTTGTTTCTCCTTTGTTTTTTAAGCTTTTATCTCCTTTTATGTATCTTTGGAAAAATTCAGTGGATTTTCCAATATCGTGGGAAAAAGTGATGATAGTAAGAATATCTCTTAAAATCTGGTCGTTAATCTTATCTTTATCAAAAAAAGTTAAAGCTATCTCAATAACGCTTTGTGTATGTTTTTCTAATAGCCTATCGGGGTGGGAAAGGAGGTTAGGATTAGTAAACTTCATCATGATGACCTATGTCTATTAAAACAATTTCATTTTCAACTACAGCAAATGTCAAAATTATTCTATAGCTCATTGTTATTGAAACTGAGTATTTATCTTTGAATTTTCCTTTGAGCTTATGCAGCCTTAAGGACGGATGGTGTGGATTAATTTCAAGAAGTTTTAATACTTTTTTATATCTTGGGATTAAATCTTTATGTTTTTTGAGAAACTCTTTTTCCCTTTTGAGATATGTTTCAGTAAAAACCAGCTGATACATATTCTGTTATATTCCTATTCTTTTAAAATGCTCTTCTGCAGATTCCTTTATCACTCTACCTTGTTTATAATCCTCCTCAGCTTCTCGGATTATTTTCTCTAACTCAGCTTCTTTTAATCTTTCGTATTCTTCTATAGGTAAAATAACAAATTTCTTTCTACCTCTGACGGTGATAAAAACTTCATTATATTTTTTAATAAGTTTTTCCACAAAAGAGATACCTTTTGTCTTTATATCGTTTGCCGTGAGTATCATAAATTACCCTCCGAATAGTGCTATTAACAGTACTTTTAAATATATTATATTCAGCACTTTTTGCAAATTTTCATAAAAAAGAAATTATACTATCTCCCACTTTATAACAATTTTTAAATCTACCTTCAAGGCTGTTGCCGTTAAGTTCCATAACCACATCTTTGTAAGATAAAGGCTCTCTGTCTGGGTTCATGTCTATTGGTAATTTTTCTTTAAAGTATTTTTTGCCTTCTTTTATTTCTATTTCATCAATGTTCTCTGCAAGAATAGTCGTTTCAACTTTATTTGAGCTTTTTAAAGGAATTGCTGACAGTAGATCCACAAACCTGAAATTCGCCAGCAGATTAGCAAGTCCAAGAGAAACTGTGTAGTGGTTTTCTTTGTTTTTTACTTTTGTAATAAGCTGATCAAAAAGGTTATCGTTTTCCATATTTACAAACAGCCGATACGCTGGGTTTTTAAGAAATTCTGTTTTTATTTGGGTTCTTGTTTTTATCAGGTGAAAGCTGCCTGAATTTTTCGTATCTATCAGGTTTAGGGTTATTCTTGTTTTTTTAACTGGTTTTAGTATCTGAATGGCAGCTTTTGTGGTCCTGCCGTTTATATGGTTTAGATAATCATTTTTAGATAATCCTAATATAGCCCCTAAAATTCCGTAAATTGCCGTTGGTGGTGGAACAGAAAAAGTCAAAGGCGAAGATGTTGTATAAAACTTCTTAAAATGTCCAAAATCTCCCCAGATGTCAAAGATTAAGGTTTTCATTGCTCGTTTTCCAAAACTTTTTTAGTTAGTTTTTCTAATTCATCAAGTTCATTTTCTATAATGTCCCAGATTATCTCTACTCCCCAGTAGTGATGAACTATTATGTCTCTCAAACCTGATATTTCTTTCCAAAAATAAGGATATTTTTCTTTTATCTCGGGAGGAATATTCTTGGTTGCTTCTCCTATATTCTCAAAAGCCTTTAAAACGGCAAATAACACCAGTTTATTGTTTTCTAAATCTTCTAAATTCTCTATGTTAGAAATGAATTCTCTTATTAAATCAATATTTTCAATAATATCTTTCAGAAATAGTTTATATTCTCGTTTAGACATTTACAGCCTCGGAATATATATATTTTTTTAGTTCGTCTCTTACAGCCTCTTTTATAACAAGGTCTACTTTTAAACCAAATAACTCTTCTAAATAAAATTTTAATCCTATGTAATTTTTAAAAGTTTTTTTCCCTTTCTCAAACTCCACCAATATATCAATGTCGCTTTCAGGGGTTTGCTCTCCTCTAACATATGAGCCAAAAATGTATAGATTTTTTACTCCGAATTTTTCTCTAATCTCAGGCATTCTTTCTTTCAAAGTTTGCTTAATTTCCTGTAAATTCATTATTTCTTCCACTTTTTTAAATATTTGTTAAAATCTAATTCTAAAAACTTATTTCTTCAAATTGAACTTTATCAGAGTTTAAGTCTTTACTCAATTTTAAATTTCTATCCTTTTTATAAAGCACTTTTTCTATCTTATCTGCCTCTTCTTCCAAAACTTCAAGAAGTCTATCAATATTCAAAACAAAGTCGTCAGTATTCCTTATTTCCTCATCTGATTTTTCTGTTTCTATTTTTATGTATCTGTGGAGTTCCCCGATGTGAGAATGAACGCCGTCTTTGTATACAACTTCTATTAATAATCTCGGCAATTGTTCGTTTTTTGAACGGGTTATAAGGTTCTTTGTTCCCTCCCATATCCCTTTTTTAAGATATTCAAGATCCTCATCTGTTAATCCTGTATCTTTTGCAGAGTTTTCGTTTGCTACTCCGTGAAAGGCAATAAATGAGTAAGGGAGTAT
>JALVEY010000069.1 GCA_027030485.1 Persephonella sp. | reverse complement strand
ACTCTCCTCAATAAGAGCTCTTTTTAGCGTGTCTATAGCCTTTTCTATAAGCTGTGATCTGTCGTAAGTTGTTATTATTTTAATGTCTTCCGGAAGATTTTCTTTAAGCTGGCTGATTTTTTCTTTAACCTTCTGGATTACCTGATAAGCATTTTCCCCAAACCTCATCACAACTATTCCGCCTACAACTTCCCCGAGCCCGTTCAGATCAGCAACACCCCTTCTTCCCATCGGAACAAGCTCAACTGAGGCTAAATCCTTTATCCTTAAAGGCGTCCCGTCTTCCAATGTTTTTACCGCTGTATTTTTTATGTCTTCAAGGTTTTTCAGATATCCAAGCCCCTGAATAATAAACTCAAATCCGTTTTTTTCTATAACTCTTCCACCTGTGTCGTTGTTTGATTTTCTAACGGCATCTAAAATCTCTTTCAGTGATGTATCAAACTCTCTCAACTTCTCAGGTTTTACTGTTATCTGGTATCCTTTGACAAAACCGCCTATTGATGCAACCTCTGCAACGCCGTCAACACCTAAAAGGGCATATCTGAGATACCAGTCCTGAAGGGATCTAAGCTGCCACAGATTTCTTTTTTCAGAATAAATAGCATACTGGTAAACCCACCCGACCCCTGTAGCATCAGGACCTATTGTGATCTGTGCAGATTTTGGCAGTTTATCCTTTATCTGGGACAGATACTCAAGAACTCTGCTCCTTGCCCAGTATATATCTGTTCCTTCCTTGAATATTACATAAACAGCAGAAGTTTCAAATGAGGAAACTCCCCTGACAGTCTGTATCTCAGGTGCAGATAGAAGAATGCTTACTATAGGGTATGTAAGCTGATCTTCAATAACAGACGGAGATTGTCCTGTCCATTTTGAGTAGATTATTACCTGCGGAGGAGAAAGATCAGGTATGGCATCAAGGGGCGTTTTTTTTAACGCCCAGATAGAAGCCCCTAAAAGAAGTAAAACTGCAGATATAACTATTATCTTGTTTTTTACAGACCATTCAATTATTTTTTCTACCATCTTTTTACCCTTTTAGTGGTGGTGATGCATCATTTCCATTTTTTTGTCTTTTGAATACTTTCCTTTTAACTGTGCATCAGCATCAAGAAGGAAAAGGGCTGAATTTGCAACAATCATTCCTTGATGAACACCCTCAAGGATCTGGTAGTATCCATCAGAATAAATCCCTACTTTCACAAATACAGGATCAAAAACACCCTTTTCTTTCTGGACAAAAACTATCTGCCTTTTACCTGTGTTCAGAACAGCTGTTTCAGGGAGGACAAGACTTTCCCCAACAGGGATTTTTATGTTAACCTCACCGTACATTCCGGGAAAAAATTCCCTTTTTTCATTGTTTACTACAATCCTTACCTTCAGGGTTCTTTTGTCTTTATCCATCATCGGGTATATGTAATCTATAACTCCCTTTAACTTTCTTTCAGGATAGGAAACAAAATAAAATTCAATCTCCTGTCCTTTTTTTACAAACCTGATGTCATCTTCGTATATGTCAGTTATCAGCCATAGGTTCTTGTGTTTTGCAATTCTCATAACAGGTTTTCCTTCCTTCACCTGAGATCCAAGATAAACAAACTTCTCCATAACCCAGCCGTCGTAAGGTGAGTAAAGGGTGATACTTTTTTGTATCTTTCCTGTTTTCTTTAAATTTTCTATCTGACTGTCTGTTATATCCCAGTATTTGAGCCTTTTGTAAGCAGCTTCATAAAGATCCTCGGCACTTTTTTTCAGCACAGGATCGGGAGAGTCTTTCATATTTTTGTAATACTCAAATGCTCTTAAAAACTCTTCCTGAGCAGAAACAAGCTGGGGGCTGTAAACAGAAAGTAAGGGATCTCCCTTTTTTATGTACTTCCCTGTAAAGTCAGCATAAAGCTCCTCAACATATCCTGATATTTTGAATGTTATATCTTTAAGATCATTCTCAGGATGCTGAAGGGTTCCGTACCCAACAATAGTTTTATATAGAAACATCTTTGAAACAACTGTGGTATCAATATTAAAAAGCTGTTTTATATCTCCTTTAATATTATCTTTAGGCTGTGGAAGCTCCGATGAATGGATCTTCTGATCCTTCTGCCCAGATTTTACAAAGTTTTGCAGAGCAAAGAACGTTACAGCCCCACCTATTATAATTCCGATTACAACACCTATTAATCCTCTCATCTTATCTCTCCTGTTAACCTCTGAATATCTTTTAGGGCGATGTTGTATTCAGATATTTCCTCAATACTTCTGATTTTTACACTGAGTATCTGGTTTATTGCTTTTAACACATCAAATATATTTTTTTCGCCTACCTGATACTCTGATATCACACTTTCATAAACAGATTTCGTCTGGTGCATCATAACATTTTCCAGCAGAGAATAAATCTCATAATGGGAGACAGCCTTGTAATAACTTTCTTTCAGCTGTGATAAAACCTTCTTCTGAACATTTTTCAGCTCACTGATTTCTTTTTCTTTTAGTGATATTTTTTCCAGAACTTTTATGTCCTGTCTCGTTTTTCTCCATAAGGGAAGATTAAAGGATACGCCGATTGATATATAATCCCTGTAGCTGTCCCTCAGGGAGTAAGAACCGAAAAATCTTAAATCCGGTCTGTAATCTAATTTTGCAAGTTCAATCTGTGCAGTGCTTTCCTGTAATCTCTGTTTAAAGTAGCAAATTAAAGGGTTTTGCTCCTTTGCCTTTTTTATAAGAGATCTGATATCTTTCAGTTTTACCGGTTTTACAGGTGAAACCTGAATTTTCTCTTCTGTAAAATATTCAAGCTGTGAAAAAAGAATCTGCTTTTTTCTCTTCAGGAAGGTTTCCCTCTCTATAAGCTGGGAGTAAAAATACTGGGCATCAAATACCTCCGACTGGGAAACCCTACCTACAGAGTACAGGGTATCTGTTAGTTTTATTAGATCTTTAGCCAGTTTTTTGTATTCTGAGATTACTTTTAGTTTTTGCTCAACTTCCCATATTTTGTAAACTTTTTGATATATCTGGTATATGA
>JALVEY010000068.1 GCA_027030485.1 Persephonella sp. | reverse complement strand
CGGAATTACATTACCTTCCTTTACAAAATTTATACCTTCGTTTGCCTCTGCCGGTATTAATCTAAGATTAACAGGCTGTCCTGAATGAAGCCCTATACCTTTTATCAGTATCTCTTTTTTTATACTTCTTTGATTTATACAAAACATTTTTACAACCTCATTGTTAAATTATATGTTTGTTATAAGCAAATTTTATACCACTTAGAACCTGTTGAAACTAAACCATCTTAAGGATAACAAAATATGTTTTTTTGCAAATTATCCAAATAATCTGGAATATAATATAATCGTATTAGAAAATACAGGTAGGAATTAATGGGTAAAGATATCAATCTCCGGTTAAAACTGAGTAGAATTTATAAAATAAAAAAAGATCTTATTCAAGAACTCAATGTTATCAAAAAAGATCTTAGCAAAACTGTAAAAATTCTTCCTGAAATTGAATCTCTCCCAGAATCTCAAGAGTTTGGGATCTTTTTCAGAGATTTTGAATATCCCAGACTGAACAAATTAATAACAGAGTATGTCAATCTACTTGAAAAACCTTTATCAGGTGTTACTGAAGAGATATTCAACACAGAAGTAGAAAACCTAAACAATACAATTTCAGAATCTATACTAAACCTATCAAAAACTGTGAAAAAAATAAACGAGTACATCCAAAAAATCTCAGGAAGTGAGGAAACAATCCCTTTTGAAACATATATAGCAGGAGTTAAATCAAAACTAAGCACCATGATAGAAAAAGAGATAAAAAGGGAGGTTAAACCTGACATTGATAAACTGAAAGAAAAACTACATTTTATCTATAGATATGATGATTACAACGAGATAATAAACTTTCTGAATACATACGAAAGAGAGGTAAATATATACCTTTCCCAAAAAGGTTCAGAAAAGTTATCTAAAATTTTTGAAAAATACAAAGCAGAACTCCTTAAAGAGATAACAAAGTATATTGAAAAGTATATAAAAAGCAATCAGACAAAACAAAAGGTAATTGATGAGATAAGACAGATGCTTGATGAAATCAACATAGGCAAACATTCTATACATTACCAACTCCCCGACATAAGAAAACATTTTTCAGGACTAAGTAAAGAACAGGGAAAGATAGATATTATTATTACAAATCTTGAAAGCCCCAGATTTTTGGGACTTTTCGGAATGGGGCTTGCTGTATTTGTGATCGGTTTTATACTTCCCCTTCCTGAAGGATTGAAAGAAATACTTGTACTTTCAGGATTTCTAATCGGAATTTATTCCTTTTTTGACTCAGCCTTTTTTAATAAATTTTACATAAAAAAATTTATAAAACAGGTAAGAGAAAGCATAAAAGATGAGGTAGAAAAAAGCACAGATCTCCTTCTCTCTGGAATGAAAGAAAAAATTTTAAAATCCAGTATAAAAGTAGAGAACCTTCTTATCACTATAGTCAACAGGGAGACAAAAACTATTAAAGAGTTCGAAAACTTCCTTGTAAACCTTAGAAACAACATAGAAAAACATATACTGATCATTTCAAATATCAAAAAAGACCTTGATCTTGAACTGTCTGAGGAGAATTAATGTTAGATATTCAATTTCTAAACGATAAAGCATCAAAGCTTGTGCTGTTTTTAAAAAAAGCTGACAAAATTCTCAAAAACGGGGAAGAACAGTTTTTAAAAATTCCAATGTATCCTGATAGAACACAGTACTATCTTATATCTGCTTATAACGAGCTTGAGGAAATATGTTGTCATCTACTAAGGGAGATTACAGGAGAAAAACTCAAAGGAGGCTGTGTCGAAAAAATAGCAAAAGAACAGCTTTTTTCAGAAAAAATAAACAGGGTGTTGATTGATTTCTCATCTTACATAAAAGGCGTTATGGAAAGCAACTACAAATACACCCCAAAAGAGATTTTTATCATCGGATCACAAACAACAACAATCCTTTTAGACAGATTTATAAAAGAACTTTCCTCTGTAGTAAAGGAGATAAAGGCAAAAGAGCCAAAACTTTCCATTCCTGTTAATGTTAAAAAACTGCAGGATCATGCAAAAGCTATAAAATCTTCTATCAGAAAAATTTCAAACTTTCTTAACTTTCCTGTAGAGGAATTTGCCTCTACTCCCCTTTTTATTGACAGAGCACGGTATTTTTCCGTCGTTTTGATAGACAGCTCACTCTGGATATGCAGACACATATTAAGAAAATCAGGTAAAAAGGTAGGAACGAACTGTTTTCAACAGCTTTATCAGGAAGGTTTTATAGACAAAGAAACAGCAGAAAATCTGGAAACTTTCACAAAATATAGAGATATATTTGCAGATCCTACAAAAGACTTTAATTCTGAAAAACTCTACGAACTACTTAAAAGGGTTGTTCCGTATTTCCTAAACTTTTTATCAGAAATATCAAAAGCGATTTTTAAAAAAACTAAATGATATTTTTTAGAGTTGGCCTAGATTCGAGGAGTTTTTTCGTATAAGGATGTTTTGGATTATCAAATATATCAAAAACATCACCTTCTTCAACGATCTGACCATTGTATATAACAAGAACCCTATTTGCGATCTCTGCAACTATCCCAAGATCATGGGTTATAAGTAGAATACTTATACCAAGCTGATCTTTTAGATCTTCAAACAACCTTAAAATTTGGGCAGAAACCGTGACATCAAGTGCTGTTGTTGGTTCATCTGCCAGCAAAACCAAAGGATTATTCGCAATTCCTATCGCTATAACAACCCTTTGTTTTAGTCCTCCTGATAATTCATGGGGATACTGGTAAAATCTTTTTTCTGGATCAGGTATCCTTGCTTTTTTCATTGATTCAACAGCCAGATCTTTTGCCTCATCATAAGAAATTTTTCTGTGAGCCATTATCGATTCAACAATCTGGTCTCCAATTCTCATAAGAGGATTAAGAACAGCTGAAGGCTCCTGAAATATCATTGAAATTCTGTTTCCTCTAATTTCCCTTAACCTTTTGCTACTGACTGTAAGTATATTTTCAGATCTTTTTCCTTCACTCAATATTATCTCACCGGATACAGAAGCATTCTTAGGTAAAACTCTGAGTATAGAATAACAGGTAACACTCTTGCCTGATCCTGACTCACCCACAAGTGCAACGATCTCTTTTGGATATATATCAAAAGATATTCCTTTTAGGGCTTCTACAGTTTTATTTTCTATATCAAAAGAGACCCTAAGATTTTTAATAGAAAGGACGGGATAGCCGTCCCTTTTCTTTTTTATCATTTTAAAGCGTCAAGAACCCTGTTTATTTGATCAGCTGTCATCCAACCTGATACCATTATTCCGTGGGGGAATATAATAGCAGGTGTTCCACCTATCCCAGCCTCGCTTCCAAATTTGAAATGTTCCTGAATAACCTCTTTTCCTTCTTTACACTCCTTTCCTAACTCCTTAAGCTTTTTTTCATCCCTTTCTTGGACAGCCTTAAAGCTTTTCTCAAGAATTTCCTTCTTTTTATCTACAGATTTCTCACAAACTACCCTCTGAACTATCTTTTGTGCATGTTTGTGGAATGGAAGGGGGAATAGTATAATTTCAAACTTAACATCCTTCCTTTTTTTCAGAACCTTTCTCATCTCTGTATCAAATTTTGCACAGAAAGGACATTCCGGATCTGTTACAACATATACAGTCATCTTAGCAGCTGGATTTCCATAAGTGATAAGATTTTTCTTGGGGATTTTTGATAGATCTATCACTTTTATATCAGCAAATCTTTCACCTAATGCTTCCTTGAGTTTTTCTATCCTTTCCTTTCCTATCGCTTTTTCAAGCTTTTTTATTTTTTCCTCTACTGCTTGTTTTGCAAGCTCCCTTGCTTTTTCCCTTGTTATGCTCTTCTTTTCCTTAAGATCAATGATCTCTCCTGTTATCAGGTATCTCTTTGAACAGTCCATATAAACAGGTATCATCCTTCCCCTTGCTTCTACTATAATCTCATAAAGACCTTTGACAGGAGACTGGTTGACCTTTATAACTTTTGCTCCTCCCAAAACAGGTTCAAGGGACTGTTTTATCTGCTTAACATCAGGTTTTTCCTTACAACCATTTTGAACTGCAAAAACCTGACCTGCAAGAACAACAGAAAGAAATACCCCTAAGATTAATCTTTTCATAAGTATCCTCCATTTACCAATTTTTTAATATAGTATAATATTTCTGTGAAGATTTTGTGATTAAATGCTGGAGGATATATGAAAGTAGCTGTCGGAAGCGATCATGCAGGGTTCGACTACAAAGAAATCGTCAAAAAGTATCTTGAAGATAAAGGTTTTCAGATCATAGACAAGGGAACATACTCTAAAGAAAGTGTAGATTACCCTGTTTTTGGAGAATCTGTTGGGAAAGCTGTAGTTTCAGGTGAAGCTGATATGGGTATTGTTATCTGTGGGACAGGAATAGGAATATCAATATCTGCAAACAAAGTTCCCGGAGTAAGGGCTGCCCTATGCACAAATGAATACATGGCGAGGATGGCAAGGAAACACAATAACGCAAATGTTCTGGCTTTCGGGGCAAGGGTTCTGGGTATAGATGTGGCACTGGGAATTGTTGATCAGTTTTTTAGTACAGATTTTGAAGGTGGAAGACATGAAAGAAGGGTAAATTTGATAAAGAACATAGAAAAGGATCTTTGCAAATAATCTAATATTAAAAAACAGCTAATTATACATCTTATAAATTCAGGAGGTTATTAATTGTTAGAACATGTAAAAAAAATTGATCCAGAAATATTTAAATCCCTTTCTTTAGAATTTCAAAGACAACAGGAACACCTTGAGATGATAGCATCTGAAAACTACACATCCTATGCAGTAATGGAAACCCAAGGCTCTGTTTTAACAAACAAGTATGCGGAAGGTCTTCCCCACAAGAGATATTACGGAGGGTGTGAGTATGTTGATATAGCTGAAGACCTTGCCATAAAAAGAGTAAAAGAGATTTTCGGAGCAGATCATGCAAATGTTCAGCCCCATTCAGGTTCGCAGGCAAATCAGGCTGTCTTTTTCTCCCAGCTTAAACCGGGAGACACAATTCTTGGTATGAGCCTTGCACACGGCGGGCATCTGACCCACGGAGCAAAGGTAAACCTGTCAGGTATAGTTTTTAATTCTGTCCAGTACGGCGTCAATCCTGAAACAGAGCTTATAGATTACGATCAGGTTTACAAACTTGCAAAAGAACACAAACCAAAGATGATAATAGCAGGAGCATCTGCGTACTCAAGGGTGATACACTGGGACAAGTTCAAGGAGATAGCAGATCAGGTTGGGGCTCTCCTAATGGTTGATATGGCACATTACGCCGGTCTGATCGCAGGAGAAGCATACCCGTCTCCTGTACCATATGCTGATTTTGTTACCTCAACAACCCACAAAACCTTAAGAGGTCCCAGAGGAGGGTTTATCCTGTGTAAAGAACAGTATGCCAAAGATATAGACAAATGGGTGTTTCCCCGCATTCAGGGTGGACCTCTTATGCATGTGATAGCCGCAAAAGCTGTTGCCTTCAAAGAGGCGATGACCCCTGAATTTAAAGAGTATGCCCACCAGACTGTAAAAAATGCAAGGGCTTTGGCAGAAGAACTGAAATCTGAAGGTCTTAGAATAGTATCAGGAGGAACAGATTCCCACATCATTCTTGTGGATCTCAGACCGCTAAACGTTAAAGGAAATCAGGCTGAAGAAGCTTTGGGGAAAGCCAACATAACAGTAAATAAAAATGCGATCCCCTTTGATCCTGAAAAGCCGATGATAACTTCAGGGATAAGGCTTGGAACGGCTGCATTAACAACAAGGGGAATGAAAGAGAAGGATATGAGAAGGATAGCAAAAAATATAGTTAAGGTTTTAAAAAACCTTGATAACGAAAAGGTCTTGCAGGAAGTCAAAGAGGATGTTTTATCCTTGTGTTCATCATATCCTCTTTATCCTGAATGGACAAAAGAATATCTGGGTTAAAAGATGGATGTTTTACCTTTTTACAAAAGAATAAACATATTTACGAAGGCAAGTGATGAGGCGAGAGAGTTTTCAAGAAGGCTGAAAAACTGGCTCAACAGCTATGCTATAGAATCTGAAATATTTGAAAATCTGGCTGAACTTGAACATGAACAAGATATGAAAAATACAGATCTTTTAATTGTTGTTGGGGGGGACGGTTCTCTTTTGATAGCAACAAGAAGGGTTGCAAAATATCAGCTTCCTGTTCTTGGGATTAATCTGGGAAGGCTTGGTTTTCTGACAGAGATTAACGCAGATGAGGCGTTTGAAAAGCTTGAGGATATATTATCAAAACCTCTGTGTATCTCAAGAAGAATGATGCTGAGAGCCTCTTTACTAAGGGAAGGGAAAAAAGTATTAGAGGCTGATGTTTTAAACGATGTTGTGGTAAACAAGGCTATTCTTGCAAGGATCGTTGATGTTGCTGTGTATCAGGGAGATACCTACATAACGACTTACAACGGAGACGGTATCATAATAGCAACACCTAACGGATCAACAGCCTACGCATTATCTGCCGGAGGTCCAATAGTATATCCGATGATGGAGATATTCCTTGTTGTTCCAATATGTCCCCACACGCTTACAGACAGACCTCTTATCCTCCCACCATTTGAACCTATAACAATAGAGCTTGTTGCAGAAGAGAAGGATGCGTGGCTTACACTGGACGGACAGGAAGGAACACAGCTAAAATACGGAGACAAAATTGTAGTAAAACAATCTCCACATTACGCTTACCTTGTAAGAACCCCTAACAAAAATTACTTTGACATTCTTAGAGAAAAATTAGACTGGAAATAATATGTTCAGGATTGGTGTTGGTTTTGACATTCACAGACTTGTAAAAGGGAAAAAACTTGTAATTGGAGGTGTAGAAATACCCTCAGAAAAAGGATTTAAAGCCCACTCAGATGGTGATATTTTTTTTCATGCATTAACAGATGCCCTTTTAGGTGCTGTTGGATACGGTGATATAGGACAGCTTTTTCCAGATAGCTCACAAAAATGGAAAGATGCAGACAGCGGTATATTTTTAAAGGAAGCAGGTAGAATAATAAAAGAAAAGGGCTACAGAATAGTAAACATAGACGGCTACATTGTTCTTCAACAGCCTAAGATACTCCCTTACAGGGAGAAAATCATAAAAAATACCGCAAAAATCCTTAACATAAATGAAGAACAGATTTTTATTAAGGGAAAAACCTATGAGAAAATAGGACAGATAGGAAAAGGGGAAGCAGGATTTGCAGAGGTTGTTGTTTTACTGGAAAAAACAGATAATTGCTGATTTTTTGAAAGGAAATATAGTTATAATCAGGAGGAAAAAATGAAAACAATAGATATGAAAACAACGATACAGCAGGTTTTAAAAAAGTACCCTTTTGCCCAGAAATTTTTTAACAGCAGGAATATGTACTGCAATATATGCTCCTGCAAAAAACATGAGACAATATTTCAGGCGGCTATTAATTACGGTCATGAACCGGAGCAGTTTTTGAAAGAACTGAAAGGTTTTATATTAGAACATGAAAAATCTAAAACAGGCTAAAACAATATTAGAAAAGATCAAAGATTACGACGATACTCTTCTTTCAAGGACAAAAGTATCTGAAACCCTTTTTACGCTTCTCGAAGATTATCTTCCAGTAGGAATGCTTGAAGACATAAAAAATATAGACAGAATAACGCCCCAGAAAAAAAGGGCACTAATAGATTACATCCTTAAAACAATAAAACAGATCAAACCACAAGAAAAAATAGAAAAAAACAAAGAAGAAATTAAAGAAAAACCTTTTGAGGAATTCTTTAGAATAAAAGTAAGTGAGCTTTCTTTCTTGAAATCTGTTGAAAAAAAAGCATTAAAAAAAGTAGGAATACAGACCATATACGATGCTATCTTCTTTTTTCCAAAAAGGTATGAAGACAAAAGACTTAAAAAAATCACACATGTTAAAGATGGAGAAACAGCTCTTTTTAAGCTTGAAGTTGTTGACATAAAAAAGATAAACAGAGGAAAACTTAAGGTACAGGTTATTCTTAAACAGGGAAACAAACTTTTGAATGCTTATTTCGTTCATGACAAACCTTTCCTATTTACGTTTTTTAAAAAAGGAAAAAATGTATATCTTTACGGAAAAGTTTCTATTTATGGTAAAGAAGTATCTATAATACAGCCAGAAATATATAATCAGTTTGATGAATTAATACTGGATAGAATTCTTCCTGTTTACTCTCTGAGGGGAGATACAGCTGTAAAAAAAACCTCCCAAACTATCAATCATCTGAGGAGAGCCATATCTAAAATAATGAAAGTTTATTTAAAATATTTTCCTGAATACCTTCCGGAAAGGATAAAAAAAAGTCAAAAATATCCACCAATAACAGAAGCTCTTATAAAAACCCATTTCCCCGATTATTTTACAGACATAAACAGATTAAACCAGTTTAAAACAAATCATCAAAAAAGAATAATATTTGATGATCTTTTTATCCTTGAGCTTGCCTGTTTTTACAGAAAAAATATGCTTAAAGAAAATCCGGCTCCAGTAATAAAAACAGAAAAAGATTTTATCCAGAAGTTTGAAAACTCACTACCCTTTGATCTAACCTTAGATCAGAAAAAAGCAATAAATGATATTCTGAAAGATATATCAAAACCCTTTCCTATGAATAGAATGGTTCAGGGGGATGTGGGCAGTGGAAAAACAGTTGTTGCTGTTGCCTCATCTTTAGCCGTTGCACAGTCAGGAAATCAGGTTGCTGTTATGGCTCCTACAGAGATTTTAGCAAAACAGCACTACAGGAATTTCAAACAGATAATGGATAAATTCGGGATAGATGTCTACCTCTTAACAGGAAACACACCCCCTAAAGAAAAAAAAGAAATCTATAAAAAAATGGAAACAGGGGAAGCAAAAGTTGTTGTTGGGACACACGCACTTATTCAGGATGAGGTAAAGTTCAAAGAGCTTGCACTGGTAATAGTTGATGAACAGCACAGGTTTGGGGTTGAACAGAGAAAAGCCTTAATAGAAAAATCAGGAAAGGTTCCCCACGTTCTTGTTATGACGGCAACACCCATCCCAAGAACCCTTTCCCTGACGCAGTTTGGAGACCTTGATCTTTCAATAATAAAACAGATGCCTGCAGGGAGAAAAAAGGTTGAAACGGTTATTTACTACGAGGATGAAAGGGAAAGAATGAACTCTTTCATAAAAAAAGAGCTTGATAAAGGAAGACAGGTATTTGTTGTTTACCCATTGATTGAGGAATCTGAAAAAATTGATCTGAAGTCTGCTGAGGAGGGATACAAAAGATGGAAAGAATCATTTCCGGACAGAAAAATTCTCCTTCTACACGGAAGAATGACTCAAGAGGAAAAAGACAGGATAATGGAGGAGTTTAGAAACCAGAAAGCTGACATCCTTGTCTCAACAACGGTAATAGAGGTTGGGGTTGATATACCAAACGCTTCTGTGATGGTCATTGAGGATGCTTACAGGTTTGGTCTTTCTCAGATACACCAGCTTAGAGGAAGAATAGGAAGAGGGAGCTATGAAGGGTACTGCTTTTTAATTGTACCTGAAGAGTTCAGGTATAGGTCTGATGATCCTGAATTTGAGAAAAAAAGAGAAAAAGCAATGGAAAGGCTTAAAATACTTGTAAAAACATCAGATGGATTTAAGATAGCAGAGGCAGATATGGATCTTAGAGGAATGGGGAACATAATGGGAACAGCTCAATCAGGAAGGTTCAATTTTGGTCTTGCAGATCTAACAAGGGACACAGACAAAGAAATACTTGATACAGCAAGAATAGAAGCAGAAAGATTAATAAGAGATGACCCTCATCTTGAGGATCATCCTCTCTTAAAAACGCTTGTATTCAAAAAGTACGGGGAAAGATTTAATCTTGCAGGTGTAGCATAGCATTTTCCGCACCTAAAGATTCGCCGATGTAATCACCCTCTGCAAGATCAAAACCTACATCCTTAACAAACTGCAACATCTCTTCAGAATCAACATCTGAGGCTATAGTTTTTATACTAAACTCCTTGCTTACAGCTATTACACCTTTGAGAATTCTGGCTCTTTTTGCTGAATAAATTGATGTTTTTATAAATGAGCCGTTAATTTTAAGATACTGGAAAAGATCATATTCAATCATTCTTGTCAATATCTTTATTGAAGTGTTTCCAGCTCCAAAATTATCAAGACAAAACTTAAGATTGTATGAGTTTTTAAGGTCAAGAATATTTGAATAACTGTTTGTAAACACATTCTCTGAGATCATAAAAACAGTTTTATCTTTAATGTAGATTATATCTTTTGTTATTTTATCTTCAGGGAGATTTAGTATCCTGTCTATCGTTGACTGTCTTAACCTTGCAAATATTACCCTGTCTGTTTTCGGATAAACCCTTCTTTTCAGAAATTCAAAAACTTTCTGATCTATGGTTCTGAAAACATTGTCTATATAAGTATTTTCAAGAAACTGGCAAACATCCTTTTCAGGTATATCCTCAAACCTGCAGACCACCTGATAACCATAAACAGATCTATCCTTCAGATCTTTTATAGGTTTTAATCTTATTTCAAATCTTCCCTCCTCAAGATTTTTCTTTATTTTTTTCTCAAGTTCTATGGCTTTTCTATAAACTGTAGGCTGACTTTTCAGTATGACAAAATTTCTCTTCGCATGTTCCCTTAAATGGGTAAGAACTTCCTCCATCTGGAAAAGGATCTTTTCAATATCTGGAAGATCCTGTCTTGATATTTTTCTAACAGCAAAGATTATTTTCGGCACAAAAAAGCTTTCCTCATCTGGTGTAGGAATTCTAATTGATTTAACAAAATTAAGAAACCTCTTTAATATCTGCCTATTTACGATATCTTCTTTAATAAAAAGTCCAAATTTGTCTCCACCAATCTTTCCAAGAACATACTCAAATCCCATCTCATCAAGTTTTTCCTTGAGTTTTTTTGAAAACTCTTTCAAAAGTTTACTTCCAAACTCATAACCATACATCTCATTTGCATAAACAAGATTTGATATTTCCATACTAATAAGGGTATACTGACCATCTTCAGTAAGTTCTTCCAAACTCTCTTTTACTGTCTGAAGAAATCTTCTTTTCTTAATAAGACCTGTTACTATGTCATACTCATAAATTTCCTGCAGTTTTTTGTAAGCATTTTCAAGCTCTTTATTTTTATGCTCCAGTTCTTCTTGTATCTTTACGAACTCTGTTATATTCCTTGATATTCCTAAAATGGCTATTATTTTTCCTGTTTTGTCGTAAATAGGGGTTTTTATAACATCAAATATGATCTCTCTACCGTCAGATGACCTTATCTTTTCTATAGAATGGGAAGATTTTTTACTTTCAAGAGCTTTCATATCAGAGTATATACACTCTTTAGCAATATCAGGAGGTAAGACCTCAATATCACTTTTTCCTATAATCTCTTCTTTTCTAATCCCAAAAAGATCAGCAAAAGCCTGATTAACATAAATTATCCTTAAGTTTAAATCTTTTATCCAGACAGGATCAGGTGTAGTATCCAGAACCTTTGTGAAAAGAACCTGAAGCTTATCTTTCCACTCTTCGCTCAGCCAGTCAATATTTTTGTAAATTTCATCCTTGAACACATTTTCTTCCAGATATAAAGCTTCTTCAAGAAGCTTACTTATCAGTTTAGAAACAGAATATCCTTTCTCACGGGATAGCTCTTTAAGCTTTGAAAGTAAGCCCTTATCAATAGCTATACTTAGTACAGTCTTTTTAGCAGCCATTAGCCTCCCCACCTTATTAAAAATGATAATTATTAACAACTCATTAAAAATTATATAACAAATATTTTAAATTGAAAATATGTTATTGTATATTTTATGAAAAAAAGTTAATATTTAGTAATGAACTCTTGAAAAAGGGGGAGTATGCTAAGGGTTCTCTCAGCAATTATCTTAGGAATTACAGTCATTTTATTAAACATATATTATTACGGATTTCAGGAGCAAATAATTTATTCCCAACTTATACCTAACATTATTGCATTTATAGCCATGTTAATAGGATTTTTTCTTGTAGGAAGATTAAAAAACCTTCCAGGCGTTTATAAAAATGTTAATTATGGATTTTTTTTCATAACAATATCACAGGCAAACCTTATATCATTTTTTTTAACAAACCAGCCATTGTATGTTTTATCAATAACAGAGATATTTATAAAACTTCCCGGGCTTGGTCTTGTATTGATAGGGCTAAAAAAGTGGCTTGATATAAAAGAACAGAGGGAAAAAATACTGATAGAGCAAGAAGAAAAATGGAAAAGTATCATTGAAGGCATAAATGATGTGGTAGTTATAGTCCAGAATGACAAAATAAAATATATAAATCCCAGAGTATACGATGTACTTGGATATAAACCTGAAGAAATAATTAACAAGGAGCTTAAAATTTTTATTCCTGAAAATGGTATTGAGAGAATCCTTACATCTAAAATCAGTAAAAAAGTTATTAAACTTAAATCAAAAGATAAAAAAACTAAAATATTTGAAGTTAACCCATCATTAATCACTTACGCTGGCAAAAGTGCCATTCTTGGAATTCTCAGAGATATAACAGACAAAATAATGAAAGAAAGGGAACTTCTCAGAACAAAAGAAAAGCTTGAAGAAATAAAGGAAAAGCTTAGAGAATCACAGAAAGTAGCAAAGGTTGGATACTGGGAGGTTCATCTTCCTGATATGAGGTTTGAGCTTTCTGAAGAGGCGATGTTTATTTTCTGCGGACAGGACAGAAGATGCTCAATAACTTTTGACCAATTCCTTGAATACATAAATCCAGAATACAGAAAAGAGATCAAAGAAAAAAGAATTTTATCTATAACTAACCTTACCCCTTACGAAGCTGAATACAGAATATACTCAGGAGAAAATGAGAAAATAATAAGAGAAAAAGTAAAAATTCTGAAAGAAAAAAGCCATAATCCTGTAATTTTGGGTATTGTTCAGGATATTACAGATATTTATATAATATACCAAAAAGTTCTTGAAAATGAGGAAAGGTATAGAAACCTTTTTGAGTACTCAAATGATGCCATTATAATAGCTGACATGGAAGGACATATAAAAGATATAAACCAAAAAGCTGTTTACAAACTTGGATACTCAAAATTTGACATCATGATTTTAAATCTTAAAGATATATTTGAGAAAAGATTTGCCAGAGTTTTTAAAGAATGGCAAAAAAGGTTATACATAAATGGACATATAAGATTCGAGACCCAAGTTATAACAAGTGATAGAACCCAATTTCCTGCAGAAGTATCTGCCAGCATCTTTGAGATTAAGGGAAAAAAGCTTATACAACTTATAATAAGGGATATAACAGATAGAAAACTGGCAGAAAAAGAGCTTAAGCTTGCATCTATGGTTTTTGAAGACGCCCTTGAGGGGATAATTATCACAGATAACAAAGGATCTATACTCAGGGTAAACAAATCATTTTCTGAGATAACAGGGTTTGAGAAAAATGAAATATTAGGATGGAAAATAGATTTACTTCCTGTTTTCAATAGTAGTGAAGATGTTTTTAAAAGGATATTCAAAAAGGCAAATTCTACAGGAAAGTGGCAGGGGGAGATAACAGGAAGAAAAAAATCAGGGGAAAGTTTTCCTATCTGGCTATCTATAATAAAGGTTAAAAACAAAGGTGAAACAACAAACTACATCATCATGATATCTGACATAACACAGAGAAAACACAGGGAGAAAAAACTGAAAAATCTGGCCTATTACGACAACCTAACAAAACTTCCCAACAGGGTTTACTTTTTTAATAAACTTAAAACATCTATTGAAAAAGCAACAGATGAAAATGGGAAGGTTGCTCTCTTTTTTATTGACCTTGACGGATTTAAACAGGTTAACGATACTTACGGACATGAAACAGGGGACAAACTTCTTCAAAAAGTTGCAAAAAATCTCAAATCTTCAGTAAGAAAAGATGATTTTGTTGCAAGACTTGCAGGAGATGAGTTTGTTATTTTGATAGAAGGGGTTTATACAAAAGATGCATTAAAGAAAATATCTGACAAAATAATAAAAAATGCCGGCGGTGAGTACACCATTGACGGAAAAAAAATAAAAATAGGGGTTAGTATAGGAATATCCATATTCCCTGAAGACTCTAAAGATATAGAATCAATACTGAAAAATGCAGATTTTGCCATGTACCACTCTAAGCTTACAGGTAAAAATAGATCAACCTTTTATATTGATATTATCAATATGTGATAACAATTCTTTGTAAAGGTTCTTATCTATTTTTTTATCTGTGTAATACACCCCTTCAAATTCTTTTACAAAAATCAGTGCTTTTTTTCTTATCTCATCATCTCTTATTCTTTTTGTAAATTCCTCAAGCCCTTCATTTTCCTTTCTTTTGTATCCTAACTTTTCCATTTTTTTGTTAAATCTTTTTATCAGCCTTTCTTCATAACTCTCAAGTCTGATTTTCACAAAAAGAAATACAAACATACCTAAAACAATCGATACCAACACATAAGGAAGAAATTCTTTTACCTTTTTCAGATCTTTACCAAAGGAAAAGACAAAACCCTCCGTTTTTCTCAGAAGGGACAGCTGATTTTTTATATCGTAATTGATAATGCTGTTAATGTAAGCGTACTCTACCGCATCAAAAATAAGTCTGATTTTTTCTGATAAACCTCCCTTTTCTTTTCCGATAACATAGGCAGAGTAAGAGGGAGTAGGGTCAAACCTGATCCATTCCCCATTAATATAAACCTCTATCCATGTGTGTGCATACTTGTAAGGAACAATATAATAATCTCCTATTTCGTTATACCTCATTCCCCTGTAGCCGGCAACAAGCCTTACAGGTATTTTATTAAGCCTCAAAAGTAGTGCTGCAGAAGAGGCAAAATACTCACAGTTTCCCTTTTTGTCCACAAATAAAAATCTGTAAACCGGATCATCACCGGCAGGTAGATTTGTTAATGTGTATCTGTAGCTGTTTCTCAGGTGGCTGATAACATTGTCAACAGTTTTTTTTGTGTTATCTCCCTTTAATTTATGAGCAAGATTCCTAACTTCCTGATGTATATCTTTCGGAAGTTGTGTATAAATGCGGCGGTTTATCTGATCAGATTTTATAACAGCCTTTATATCAGAAATAGCTGTGTACTTTATTCTTGAGTATATATTTTTCCTGTATCTGTAAACATAATCCCCATCTTTCTGAACACCTCTAAGGTTAATCTTTACAGGAGTATCAAAAGCGAGAATATACCTTCTACCTGTAGGTTCTAAAATAATCTCCTGAAGAACCGGATTTTTTATTTCAACATAATCATTCTCATCTACATTCTTTCTCAGCCATCTTTTACCATCAAAAAAGTTAAGAACAACCCCCCTGATGTAAACATTTTCAGGGTTAATATCCATTTTTCTGTTTATCTTTATTCTCATAGCTACAGTCTCTACTTCCTGAATATGAGACACATCTCCAAGCTCCACAATATCTGAAAAACCGGTTTTCCCCTGAGAACCAAGATTGAAAAAACTGAAAACAGGCTGCTCTGTTCTTGGAAGAACAACAAAAAGCAAGGCAGTAAAAGGGACAGCCATCAGTGGAATAGCAGAAGATCCTTTGATTATTTTTTTAAACACATCTTTATCAAAAGAAAGATCCCTATCCTGTGAGTAATATGTCAGCAGTATGATCGCCAGAACTGTGCTGAAAAAAAGGAAGATAAAGAAAAACATAAAAGAAATATCAATAGTAAGAAGTGCAGATCCTGCAAGAAGAAAGACCGAGATAGTATAAATCTGCATAAAATCTCTGAACTCTTTTTTTTCAACAAACTTTATCCCAAGCAGAAGGAGCAGTGTTTCAAGAACAGGAACAACAAGATCCTCCTCAGAAACCCTGAAAAACAGAAAAATAACAACAGTAAGAGAGATAAGGTTAAGGAAAATTCTTGGAATTACCTCCCTTTCATTTCTGTCAACAAAAATCCCAAAGATAAGCAGTGACAGAAAAACAGCAGAATAAAGCCCCCCAACAAATCTGAAAACAGCCAAAAAACCTATAAAACCTATCAGATAGCTCAAAACATATACAACATTTTTAACCTTTATCATTTTATCTGTGCAAGCTCCCCAAGTAGTAAAGCTTTATGTTTTCTTGAACATTCAGGTCTGTAAAATTTTTTACCGTATTTCAGCCCAAAAGGAACAGATGCTTTATACAGCTCAATAATCAGGAATGCTCCGCATGAAACCTTCCTTTCTATGTTCCCTTCAATAAGATCAAGATCTATTACAACAGGTCTTTGGGATATCTCTCCAAGCTCTTTTGTTTTAAGTTTTCCTGTTTTTGCCGATGCCTTCCAGTGTATATATTTCAGAGGATCCCCTTCTGAGTAATCTCTTATGGAGATCATATCTCCCTGATGTCCCCTTTTATCAGAATGAACAGTCCCTTCGCTTTTTCCTGCCTTTGAGTAATCATAAGGAAAAGCACATCTTCTTGGGAAGGGATAAACAACAACAGGGATTTTTTTCATGTAGATTATACATCTGATAAAAAAGTTAAAAGGAAAAACAGAGCAGATATTAAACTCCCTCAGATAAAACTTTCCTCTTTTTCTGTAAGTATGGTTTATATGAAATGTAAAAGAGCCTTGAGGGTCTATATAAGGCACAACAAACTTTTTGTCCTCAAAATGGAAAACTATCAGAAAAGATGGGAAAAATCTTTTTTTGTTTTTCAGTTTTATCTTTACAGGGAACTCAACCCCTGCAAATATCTCCTCAGGAAGATCAATCTCAAGATCAAGTCCAGACAGGTTTTTCCTTCCTATAAAGCCAGAAATTACCATAAAGCTCAGCATTGCTGCCTCTATCAGGTAAACAAGGTTATTCCCTGTATTAACAGCAGCAATCCCCAACAGGATTGTCAGAGTTATGTATATCCAGCCAGCTTTTGTTATTTTTATTAAGCCGGTACGGGTATATTTTCCACTACCGATAGCACAATCTCCCTGTGGTCTGTATTTTCATAAACCTCATGGAGCAGAACCCTGTGGACAACAGTGTAAGGAAGAAGGCTTTTTATATCTTCAGGTATAACGTAATCTCTTCCGTTAAAATATGCACTTGTCTTGGCTGTTTTCACAAGAGCAAGGGTTCCCCTTATAGAAAGACCGGCTGAAAAATATTTTGATCTTCTTGTTGCCTCAGCTATATCCAGAATATACTCAACTATTTTGTCTGAAAGATACACCTGATCTATCTCTTTTTGCGTTTCAATAACCTGATCCTTGTCCATTATAGGCTGTATCTTATAAAGCTGTTCCCTTTTACTTCCACCTTTCAGTATTTCTCTCTCTGCCTCCCTTGAAGGATAACCTATGCTTATCTTCATCATAAACCTGTCCATCTGGGATTCAGGAAGCGGAAATGTCCCGTACTGCTCTACCGGGTTCTGTGTTGCGATAACAAAAAAAGGTTTTGGCAGTTTGTAAGTCTGTCCCTCTATCGTCACCTGCTTTTCTCCCATAGCTTCAAGGAGGGCACTCTGGGTTTTTGGGGTTGCCCTGTTGATCTCATCAACAAGAACAACATTGTTAAAAATAGGTCCAGGGTGGAACTCAAACTTTTCTGTCTGCTTGTTGTAGATGGAAAGCCCTGTGATGTCTGTAGGAAGCAGATCGCTTGTTGCCTGAACTCTCCCAAAAGACAGTCCTGTTATTTTTGCTATTCCAACAGCAAGAGTTGTTTTCCCCAGTCCAGGAAGATCCTCAATAAGAAGATGTCCGTTAGAAAAAAAAGTTATCAAAGAAAGTCTGAGAGCTTCCTCTTTTCCCTGAAGAAATTGTGAGAGGGTTCTTAAAATTTTCTTTATCTTTTCATTTTTTACTTCCATAAAAACTCCTTTACAGCTTTATATTATCTATAAGCCTTGTGTTTCCCACAAAAACAGCAACAGCCACAACATCGCCTTTTTCTAACTTTTTTTTCGGCGTTAATTCTTCCGGATCAACTACCTCAACATACTGTATCTCTTTTACTAAAGGCTGTGAAGAGATGATCCTTTTTACCTCATCTATTACTTTTGAAGGATCTTTCTCCCCACTTTCAAACATCTGTTTTGCCCTGAACAGCGCCCTGCTTATAGAAAGGGCTGATTTTCTCTCCTCAGGGGTAAGGTATTTATTCCTTGAAGATAGGGCAAGACCGTCTTTTTCCCTGATAAGTGGACATCCTATAACCTCAACATCTATATTAAGATCCCTCACCATTTTTTGAATAACTTTTAACTGCTGGTAATCCTTTTCCCCAAAGTATGCCTTATCTGGCTGAACAATATTAAAAAGTTTAGCTACTACAGTGGTTACACCTTTAAAATGCCCTGATCTAAAAGTCCCGCAAAGCCTCTGTGTAATCCCCTCAACCTCCACATACGTTGAGAAACCTTCAGGGTACATCTCATCGGCAGACGGGTAAAAAACATAATCAACACCTTCTTTTCCACATATCTCCACATCTCTCTCTAAATCTCTTGGGTATCTGTCAAGATCTTCATTTTTCCCAAACTGTATAGGATTGACAAATATACTTACCACTGTAATATCGTTATCCTTTTTTGAGTATCTTATCAGAGAAATATGCCCTTCATGGAGATACCCCATTGTAGGAACAAAACCTATAGTCTTACCTTCTTTTTTTAATCTTTTTGTGATCTGTTTCATATCTTTTATTTTTCTTATGAGCAACTCAAACCTCCTATCTGAATTATAATAGTATAGAACAATAAAATAAGAGGTTCGTGAATGATTACTAAAATAATATGGGAAGCTTTTTCAGTTCTGCTACTTCTGTACGGGTCTTACCTTATTTATGTTTTTCTGTGGTTTACAGTTGTCAGGATATGGGATATTGACGTTTTCACAGCAAAAATCATCTCAGGATTGCTTGTTGGAATAATTCTTATATATTCAAGTATAAGGTGGTTTAAAAAGAAAAAAGAAGAGCTAAAAAAAGAAGAACAAACAGCATAAAAGGAGAGTGGTATGTTTATACAGATTGAGGAAAACACGTACCTCAACACAGACTCAATCGTTGCTGTTGAACTTGTAACAATCAGTTCTGAACCTTATGGGGAAACATTCCAGTGGGTATTTTACACAACATCTCCAACAGAAAAATCCATTTTTTACGGAAAAATATTTGATAATAAAGAAGATGCTATTTCATGGTTTGAGGATATAAGATACCTTCTTGAAAAAAAGTGATTTTATGAAGTGATCCTATGAAAAGATCGGAAAAATACCTGAAATTCAAAGAAATATTAGACAACTCTCCAGATGTTATATTTTCAATAAACTCTAATGGAACTATCACTTATATCAACAAATCATTTACAAAGGTGCTTGGTTTTAAACCTGAAGAGATTGTTGGAAAATCTGTATTAAACATTATAGAAAAGGAAGATGATTTTAAAAAATGTTTAAAAATAGTTGAGGAAAAGGATTTCTGCCCTGATCAGGAGGTTTTCCTGAAAACAAAAAATGGGAAAAAAATCAGGGTAATTAAGAAAGTAAAAGGCATAAAAGATAAAGAAGGAAAACTTAAACAGATAATAGTAAACGCCAGAGATCTTGTTTATCTTGATCTTCTGAAGGAAAAACTTGAGGAATACGCAGAATCCCTTGAGTTTCTTATAGAAGATAGAACGAAACAGATCAGAGAAATAAAAACATTTCTTGAAGATGTTATATCAAGCACTCCCGATATGCTGGTTGTAATTGATAAAAACAACAAAGTAGTCTTACTGAATAAATCAGCTAAAGAACTTCTTCATAAAAATGGGGATTTTCTAAAAAAGGTAAAAATAATAACATCAGAGAACGGAGAAAAACCTTTAAAAGAATTTATAAGAGACTTCAAAGAAAAAGATAAATCAAAAACTTACAACTGTGTTTATACGGATGGAAATTCCGAAATTCCTATGTTTGTTGTCGTATCACCACTGATACATGATAATCGCTTAACAGGCTTTATAATTATTCTTAAAGACATATCAGACTTAAAAATAAAAGAGGAAAAATTAGCTTTATACAAGACTATATTTGAAAATACACTTGATGCAATAGGAATAGCTGATTCTGAAGGAAGATACGTTGATCAAAATAGATCTAATGAGGAACTTTTAGGGTACAAAATAAATGAGATAAAAGGAAAACATTTTTCAGAAGTTCTAAAAATAAAAGATCCAGTAGACGTATGGGAAAAATTAAAAAAAGAAGGAAGATTGAGATTTATAGCCACCATTACAAATAGAAAAGGAGAAGAAAAGCATCTTGATGTTGTTGCAATATCAGTAAAAGATGAAAATGGAAAAAACAGATATTATGTTGGGATAAAAAGGGATATAACAGATCTTGTTAAAAGGGAAAAAGAGCTTAAAAGTCTGAATGAGCAGCTCAAAAAAAGATTGTACACAGATCCTCTAACAAACCTTCCAAACAGGATTAAGCTGATTGAAGATCTAAAAGAGATCGGAAGTCCCAAACTTGCAATACTAAATATTGATGACTTTAAGGAGATAAATGATTTTTACGGACACAAGGTAGGGGATTACGTCCTAAAAAAATTAGGAGAAATGATAAAAAACTTCCTTCCTGAAAAAAGTTTTAATGCTTACAGACTTTCTGGCGATGAATTTGCTGTTTTATCAATGAGGTATATACCCAGTGCAGAATTTGAAAAAATTGTTAACAGCATAATATACAACGTTCAAGAAAATCCAATAACCTACAAAGATTACGAGATACATTTAAGCTTAACAGCAGGTATATCCCTTGAAAATCACAACATCCTAAACAAAGCTGATATGGCGTTAAAATACGCTAAAGAGAACAAAAAACCGATAGTTTATTACAGAGAAGAACTTCAGATGAAAGAGCTTTATGAAACAAATATTCTCATAACAAGAAAAATAAAGGAAGCTCTAAGAGACAACAGAATAACAGTTTTTTATCAGCCTATTTTTGATAACAAAACAGGTAAAGCTGAAAAATTTGAATCACTTGTTAGAATAATAGATACAGATGGATCAATAATACTCCCCGGATCATTTCTTGAGATCTCAAAAAAAGCAAGACTTTATCCCGAAATAGCTAAAAACGCTATAAAAAGAGCATTTGCAGATTTTAAGGATCTACCTTACCAGTTTTCTATAAACCTTTCTGTAAAAGACATTACTAACAGAGAAATAACAGAGCTTATATTTGAACACCTGAGCAAGCCATTTTATAAAAACAGGGTTATGTTTGAAATTCTTGAGTCTGAGGGTATGGAAAATTATGAAGAGGTTTCAGGATTCATAAAAGAAGTAAAAAACCTTGGTGGAAAGATTTCCCTTGATGATTTTGGTGCAGGATACTCAAACTTTGAATATATATTAAAACTTGATGTGGACTACATAAAAATAGATTCATCACTGATAAGGAATATACATTCTGATATTTATTCCCAGATAATTGTTGAAACCATTGTAGGATTTGCCCAGAAACTTGGTATAAGAACCATAGCCGAGTTTGTTCACAATGAGGATGTTTACGAGATGGTAAAAGCTATGAATATAGACTATTCACAGGGGTTTTTCTTAAGCAAACCAAAACCTTTGGAGGAGCTATTTAAGTGATTTTATGTATTTTTGATCTTTCATTCTTTTCTCCAGTTCTATTACAAACTGGGCTGCCTGAACGCCGTTAACCACCCTGTGATCAAAGGTGAAAGACACAGAAATAATACCGTCAACAGCAACACCTATCCCTGCTATCCCACTGTGAAAAGGAGGAATAACGGGAAAAAACTGCTTTATACCAAACATACCCAGATTTGAGATAGAGAATGTAGCCCCCTGTATGTCCTCAACTGTCAGCTTTTTTTCCTTAGATTTTTCTCTCAGGTTTTGCAGATCTTCGTAAACCTGTTTCAAAGATTTTGTTTCAACATTTTTAATTGTTGGATTAAAAAGCTCTTCACCTACAGAGATTGCAACAGAGATGTTTGATGATGGATACGTATAAAACATGCCGTTTCTGTAAACAGTTCTGATCTTTGGGTGATCCTGCATCACATCACCAAATATCTTTATGATGTATGCTGTTATTGTGTATTTTTCCTGTTTTAAGATCAGTGAAATATCAAACTGATGGGTTATGTAATATACAGGTATCTGGGTGCTTTTGGAAAGATTTTTTATTAAAACACTCTGTATATCGCTTGGTTTTTGAGTTATAGGGATATTTTTTGTTTTTATGTACCTCTCCAGGTCTGTTTTATCTATCTTTTTTTTGCCTATCTCTTTATAAACATCTTCAGGATCAAGATTATACTCTTTTAGAATATCCAGAGCAGATTTTGTAAAAAACTTTTTGTAAAAGTATTCCTTTATATCTTTCTCGTGGGCAGGGGTTGGAATTTCCCCTTTCCCCTGAAGCTCTTTCAGGTTTAACCCAAGCTCACCGGCAAGTTTTCTGGCTGATGGTGATGCAGAACCCTCAGGCAGTTTTATTTTTTCAGGGGGCTTAATTCCCTCAACCTTTATCTCAACCTTTTCTTTTCTTTTTTCTGGTGGTTTTTCCTCTTTTTTAACCTCAACAGGTTTTCCCACCTCTTCTTTTGCCTTTTCAACCTCTGTCTCAATAACAGCTATAGGTTGTCCAACAGGCAGTTCCTCTCCTTCTTCTGCAAGTATCTTAACAAGAACACCTTCCCTCATTGATGGAACTTCCATAACAGCCTTATCAGACTCTATCTCAACAAGAGGCTCATCTTTCTTTACATAATCCCCTTCTTTTTTGAGCCACCTTACGATCTTCCCCTCTTCCATTGTGTCTGTCAGCTGAGGCATAACAACCTTATATTCCATTTTCCCTACCCCAGTATATTATCTGTTTCGCTATCTTATCAGGTGTTGGTATTGAAAGAAGCTCAAGCTTTCTGTTGTAAGGAGTTGGAACGTCCTCACCACAAATCCTTAAAGGGGGTGCATCAAGCTGGTAAAATAGTTCTTCCGTTACTTTTGATACAATCTCTCCGGCAAAACTTCCTGTTTTAGGCTCTTCAGTAACAATCACAAATCTTCCTGTTTTTTTAACAGATTTTGATATTGTTTCCATGTCAAGGGGGTTTAATGAATGAAGATTTATAACCTCAACTGAAACACCAAGCTCCTTCTCAATAACAGAAACAGCCTGAAGTGTGTCGTGAAGCATCTTAAGGTAAGAAACGACGGTAATATCTTTTCCCTCTTTTACCACATCTGCCTTGAATGGATCAAAATCCTTCCTTTCCTGAATTTCCATTTTCATAGGGTAAAGAAGCTCATGCTCAAGAAATATAACAGGATCGTCAAGCTCAATAGCATACTTTAAGCCGTAATAGGCTGCTGTTGCATCAGAAGCAACCATAGTTATAAGCCCCGGTGTTGATGTGAAAAACCTCTCAAGGCTCTGTGAATGCTGGGCAGCAAGCTGTTTTGATACCCCCTGAGGCGTTCTGACAACCATTGGAAGCTCAACCTTTCCACCGCTCATGTATCTCAGTTTTGCCATCTGGTTAACAATCTGATCCATAGCTATCAGTATAAAGTTCACCGTCATTATCTCAGCAACAGGTCTTAATCCCCCAATAGCCATTCCTATAGCATTTCCTACTATTGAATTCTCAGCTATCGGTGTATCTATAGCCCTTTTCTCACCGTATTTTGCATACAGTCCCTCGGTAACCCTGTAGTTTCCCCCGTAAAACCCAACATCTTCACCAAGAATGACAACAGTCTCATCCTTTTCCATCATTTCATCTAACGCTTTATTTAATGCCTCACGGTACAACATCTGTACACACCTCGCAGAATATATCTGTGTAAAGCTCTTTATCTTCAGGCTCAGGGGATTTTAATGCAAACTGGACAGCCTCTTCCACTTCTTTCTCAACTCTTTCATCAATCTGTTTTATAAACTCCTGTGTAAGAAGACCTCTTTTTATGCCCTCTTTTTTCAAAAACTCAACAGGATCTTTATCGTGGAAAACTTTTAGCTCCCTTGGAGATCTGTAATCTCCTGGATCTGACATTGAGTGGGGTTCATACCTGTAAGTCAAAGCTTCTATGTAGTAAGGCTTTCCTTCCGTTTCTATGTACTCTTTTGCCTTTGAGACAGCATCAAAAACCTCAAAAAAGTTCATTCCATCTATCCTTACAGCAGGCATAAACTCCTTTGCTTTTTTGTAAAGCTCTTTAACTGCTGAAGCCCTATCAACCCTTGTTCCGATCGCATAAAAATTATTCTCGTTCAAAAACAAAACAGGAAGTTCCCACAGTGATGCAAGGTTTAATGATTCGTAGTAGTTTCCTGCATTTGTGGCACCATCTCCAAATGCAACAAGAACACCTTCAGAATGTCCAAGATACTTCCTTGCGTAAGCTGCACCAACAGCGTGGGGAAGATGTGCCCCAACAATCGCATTCCCACCATAAAAGTTAAAGGCAGGATCAAAAAGATGCATTGATCCACCTTTTCCTTTTGAAACACCTGTTTTTTTTCCAAAAAGTTCAGCCATTACAGTTTTTGGAGACATCCCCCTTGCAAGTGCCCACACATGCTCCCTGTAGTGGACAAAAAGATCTCCCTTACCAAAGGCAAGGGTTGCTCCAACATGGACAGCCTCCTCACCTATAGCAAGATGGAGAAATCCTGCAATATTTCCCTTCATATACTCCTCTTTTGCCCTTTCCTCAAATACACGACCAAGCTTCATAAGGTAATATGCCCTTTCAACGATAGACTTTCCCATTTTGAACCACCTTTTTTAATTTTAAGTTAAGGTAATAAACTAAAAAGGGCAATAGTTATTTTTTTATTACTTACAGGAAAGACCGATCTTATCAAGAGCCTTCAGAAATGATCTGATCTCATCTTCTCTCCCTATAGAAACCCTCAGATACCCATCAAAACCAAAAGCAGGTCTGACTATTACTCCCTGCTTTAAAAGCCCGTTGTAAACTTTTTCAGAATCTTCAACCTTAAACATAACAAAATTTCCGTAAGTTGGCAGGAAATGTATTCCCCTTTTTTCCAGACCCTCATAGAGCTGTTCTTTTCCCTTCTCATTCATATCAACACAGAACCTGACAAACTCCTGATCTTTTAGAGCTTCTACAGCGGCTATCTGTGCAAGATGATTTGTGTTAAAGGGCTGTCTTACCTTCTCAAGTATCTGTATTATCTCTTTACTTGAAACGCCGTATCCTATCCTCAGACCTGCAAGACCGTAAACCTTAGAGAATGTTCTAAGAACAATAATATTTTTTCTGGGCACTTCAGGATTTATCCCCAGAATGTAGTTTATCCCATCAGGAACGCCGTGATCTTTTGCATACTCAAAATAAGCCTCATCTAAAACAAGAAGAACATGATCTGGGAGGTCTTTTATAAACCGGTTAAACTCCTCTTTTTCATTTGCAAATCCTGTGGGATTACAGGGATTGTCAATAAATATAACAGAGGTTCTTTCTGAAACCTGTTCAAGCATTTTTCCAAGATCCCTTGAAAAATCACACTCAAGAGGAATTTCCCTGAAAGTTCCACCGTTTATCTGAGCTACAAGTTTGTAAACAACAAAACTGCCCTCAAAGAAGAGAGCCTCTCTTCCACCGGTGAGGAAAACTCTTCCAATAAGGTCAATGATCTCGTTTGAGCCGTTTCCAAATATTATCTGATCGGGATCAACAGCCAAAAAGTCAGAAAGCTCTTTTCTCAGGTAGTATGCTCCACCGTCAGGATATCTGTTTATTTTTGTTGCATTTCTCTCAACAGCCTTTTTGACAAAAAGGGAGCAGCCAAAAGGGTTTTCATTTGATGCAAGTTTAACGACTTCTTTTATACCAAGTTCCCTCTGGAGCTCCTCAACAGGTTTACCCGGCTGGTAGGGTTTAACCTGTTTAAGATAATCAGGAAATTCAATCATCTAAACCACCGTCCATAAATGATTTATCAAAAACTACAACTTTTATATCTTCCCCATCTTTTACCTCTGTTTTTCCAACCTCAATCATACCAAATCCGTTGGCAAAAACCATGCCTGTCAGTATGTTTGATCCCTGCTTTCCAAACGGTCTCGCCACAAAGCCTTCATCTGTCAGCTCAAGAGAAACCCTTATAAACTCAAGTCTTTCACCTTTTTTCCTTTTGTATCCACCTGAAAGCTTTGCCTTTATAGAAGGATTAAAGATCCTGCTTTCTCCTCTCATCTTTCTTATCGCAGGCTTTACCATGTTTTCAAAAACAACCATCGCAGCAACAGGATTTCCTGGAATTCCGAAAAACAGCTTTTCTTTTTCTGCTCCCCAGACACCAAAAGCTACAGGTTTTCCCGGTTTTTGTTTCACCTTCCAGAAAAGAATATCAACACCTAAAACCTTAACAACAAAATCCTTAATCAGATCGTACTCTCCAACAGAAACACCGCCGGTTGTCAGGAGAACATCACAGCTTTTTGCATAGGAAAGCTTTTTTTGTGTATCTTCTGGGTTGTCTTTTGAAAAACCTATTATTACAGGCTGTCCACCTGCTTCAAGAACCTGTGAATAAATGGAGTATGTGTTTGATGTTCTGATCTGGGAAAGCTTTTCAACAGGTTCTCCAAGATCCAGTATCTCGTCACCTGTTGTCAGTATTCCCACCCGCGGCTGTTGATATACATAAACTGTTGGCTTATTTACCGATGAAAGTATCCCTATCTCTGCAGGTCTTAGCTTTTTACCTGCTTTTATCAAAAGATCACCTTTTTTGTAATCTCCACCTTGAGGTCTGATGTTTGAGCCTTTTTTAAGCTCCTGAAATATAAAAACCTTATTATCTTCAACCTTTGTCAGCTCTTTTTGAACCACAGTGTCTGCACCTTCAGGTATCAGACCTCCTGTATATATGTAGGCTGCTGTTTTGGGCTTTACCTTAACAAGTTCTCCTCCTGCTTTAGATTCTGCTATTATCTCTAATACTGCTGGATTTTCCTCTGTTGCACCTTTTATGTCCTCATACCTGACAGCAAAACCGTCCATACCGCTGTTGTCTGCAGGCGGATTATCCCTGTCTGCATATATATCCTCAGCAAGAACCCTGCCCAGAGCATTATCAAGAAAAACCTTTTCAAGCCCAAGTGGTTTTGTGTTTTCAACTATTATCCTGACAGCCTCTTCAAAACTTATCATTCCATCTACCTCTTTTTTATCTGATTATACCCTTTTGAAAAAAATTTTTTAATTGATGAATGTCATTTGGGGATTATTTTGAAGTTAAATGACTTACATATTTTTACAATATCCCTTTTTTTCTCAATTGTTCTTTTAGATAAAAGTCTATATTTCTGATATTTTCATCTCTTATTTCTATTAAAGGGAGTTTATATTTGAGATATATTTTTAACTTTCTATTCATATTTTCCTTATATTCGGTTGAATCTTCTATACCCCAGTATTCAATGTAGCACTTATTTTTCCCGTCATTACTTTCAATTAACCAGTCAGGAACAAGTTTTTCGGGAATTTCTGAAATAACTGGCTCATATATATGTTTAATCCCATTATCATACAACCAGTCATCAATTATTCTTTCAGCTTTTGATCTAACTCTATGACCATCTTTACAAATAAAATCAGGAGAGTATCTTAAACGAATATCCTCAAATTCTCTGTACTTATTTATTTCTGTTAATTCTTTGTTGTTTAAACTTGAAAATAAATCTAACAATTTGTGAGTTTGATACTCTGATAATCTGGAAATTCTTGGATCTATACCTATATATTCAATAACTTGTTTTGCAGGTACAAATAAAAGGTTTTTTGATATTAGCCTGACCTTAACTTGACATTTAAATTTTCCTCCCCATGCGTTCTTATCAATAAGTCCAACTTTTGAGCTCGCCTCCCATATCCCGTATAAATATTTTTGAGTATAATTGTATAAAAATATCTTATCTAAACCTGGTTGTATATCACTGAAATCTCTACAGTTTCTTTGAAGAGTTCCAAATAAATTTTTTCCTATACATTCAGCCATCGTTTCATCGCTGCAAGGAAAAATATAACCTTTCATAATTTTTTCCTTAAATTTGATTATTAATTTGATAATAAGTTTTACTGCCCAAATAGGCAATACTTTTTACGGTTCTATATTAAGCTGTTTTAACGTTTCTAAAATTTTCATTTCATACTCTTCCTTTGAGAGTTTACCATTTTTGGCATTTATCACTACTTCAATGTCATCAAAATACATATCCAAAAGATTTAATAATCTTCCTATTTCAAAGGCTTTTCCTTTCGGAAGTTTAAAATTTAGTTCAACCGTTTCTTTGATATTGCTTTCTACAACCACTGTTTGAGGTTCTTCTGTTTTCGTTTCACCAGTATTATATCCAGATACAGGTTGGGAAATTTGAGTAATTTCAGTTTCTGTTGGCTCTTTTATTTTCTTTTCTTCTAATTTTTTACATAATTCCTTTTTTACTATGAATGCGTTTTCATCAACTGAAAAAAGATCTTCTTTAAAAGTTTTACATTCTATTCCTTTGTCTGTTTTTATGCCTAACCCAAAAACTCCGTTTTTTACTCCTTCTTTTACAGCATTTAAAAGAACATCAATATTTTTAAATCTTGTTTCTCCCCTTGTTTTCAATGAGGATTGGTAAATGTCTAATAACTTTACAAAATCCTTACTTGATAAATATTTCCCCTCTATTACTATAGGTGCAATACTTTTTAGAATTTCCTGTTTATTTATCAAAAATTCAAAGACTTCCTCATTCAGTTTTTTAGAATCTCCATAAATTGGTGTTCCTAAATCTTCTTCCTTAAATCCTTCTTTGGCAGGTATAAAAACTATCCTATAATAATGTCTAATAGTATCTCTCATCTCGGATTTTAGTTTTTCAAGATTTGTTTTTACTTCTTTTATCTGATTTTCATTAAGGTTAAGAGTTTCATCATTTAATATTTCTTCATAAGCAATTAGCCTTCTTAAAGACATAAAAAGTTGATTTTTATAAGCATCAACAGGTGCTAAAAAGAAAATGTTATTCCTGTTTACTCTTGGTGAGTTTCCTTTTGTTGTAATGAGTTTTTCCATAAGGTTTTTATCTAACTTCCTTAAAATAACAAGCTTAAACTCTGGGGTATCAGGTATGTCCTGACTGTTTTCAATCCATGTATAAGTTTTTTGCTGAATGTCTTGGAGTATTGGTGAGATAAATTTCTTTAAAACTTCTTTTTCAAATTCTTCAACTTTTTCATCGCTTATATTTTCCATTTTGGTGATAATTATTCTGTTCAGGTTCGGCTGGTTGGTAAAGAAATATTTTCCATTTTCATACTGAAGATAATACAGGTTATTTTTTAACTCTTCTAATGCCTCACCTATAACGCTTGAGGGGTTATTAAGGGTTGTTGCATTTCTTTTTATCTCGTTTTTTGTTGCTCCTTTTTCAACACCGCCAGAAAAAGAATACATAAAAATAGTCGTTGCTGTTCTTGTGCCAAGTTTTAAACCTTTATATGCATCGCCTAATTTTTGGTCAACCTTTTTAGACCCTGCGTTTTCAGATGTTATGTCTGAGGCTATAACACTATCATACTGGGTTTCTATATGTTTTAGTAGTTCTCTTCTTATTTCCTGATTAGAAAGGTCAAAATCTGCCAGAG
>JALVEY010000067.1 GCA_027030485.1 Persephonella sp. | reverse complement strand
CATTTCCCTGGTGCCCACAGCGGGGAGGCTACACCCGGTTCCATTCCGAACCCGGCAGTTAAGCTCCCCTGCGCCTATGATACTGGCCGGGAGACCGGTCGGGAAAGTTGGTCGGCGCCAGGGTTATAAATTTTTAATTCTGTAAAGATCTCAAATAAATATATTCAAAGATTCTTTTTCATACACCGGAAAAATTCTGTTTTTTCATAATCCCCTGATTCTTTCAAATATACTTTGTTATAATTGAAACTTATGTTGATAGGGATAAATTTAGACTGCAGAAAACTAAAAGCAGGGGAAAATGGCTGATAAAAATAATCCAAAAATAACAATGGAATGCGAATGTTCCGTTCCTATATACGAGACTAAAGAATGTTATCAGTGTGGAATTCCTATAACAGGTAAACCGCTTAAGTATGATGTTGATGGTAGACAGCAGAACTTTTGTTGTTTTGGGTGTTATTTGATATATAAAACTACAGGTGTAAGGGGGGAAGAAAGTACTGCTGTTGCTTTTTTGGGTAAGTTCGGATTTGGCTATTTTTTTGCTATGCTGGTTTTTATGCTTTCAACATATATGTATGGAGCTCACCTTACACCTGATGATCCTGAGGCTCAGGCTTTTATAGGTTTTATAAAATATGTGATACTTATTCTTGCGACACCTGTTATGCTACTTCTTGGCGTTCCCATACTAAGAAACGCATTTTCAGATGGAAAAATAAATCTTAATACAGATACTCTTATAGTTTTAGGATCTTTTTCAGCCTACTTTTTATCTGTTTATTCTGTTTTTACAAATAAACCATCTGTTTATTTTGAAACAGCAACAATGATCCTTGTTCTTATGACTTTTGCCAGATATATAGAAACTTCATCAAGGGCAAAAGCTTCAAACTTTATGAAAGAACTTTTAAAACTTTCCCCTGAAAAGGCTGTTGTTATAAGAAATGGCAAAGAGATAGAGATAAATAGGGACGATATAAAGGTTGGAGATATTGTCAAAATAATACCCGGTGAGAAAATTCCTGCTGATGGTGTTGTTCTGGAAGGAAAGGGACATGTTGATGAATCTCTTCTAACTGGTGAGACAAAACCCGTACTGAAAAGCGTAGGAGATGAGCTTTACACAGGAACAACAAACATTGACGGTTCTTTTAAGATAAAGGTAAATAAGCCCTCTGAAGACTGGACATTAAACAGGTTTATACAAATTATGAAAGAAATTAGGGCAACAAAGGCTCCAATTAACAGAATTGCCGATACAATAGCTTACTACTTTCTACCTGTAGTGATAACAATAGCTGTATCAGCAGGAATTTACTGGTATTTAAATGAGGGTTTTGAAAAGGCTCTGATTATATTTATGTCTGTATTGCTTATATCCTGTCCCTGTGCCTTTAGTATAGGTGCTCCCCTTGCTCTCTGGATAGGTTTAAGTGAGGCTATGAGAGAAGGAATAATAATAAAGGGTGCCGATGTTCTTGAAAAGCTGTCAACAGTCAAAACTATCTTTTTTGATAAAACAGGTACAATTACAGACAGAAATATGGTTGTTTCTTATGTAAAGGCTCTTGATGAAGATGTTGTTAAGCTTGCCTGCTGTCTTGAGAGGAACTCTGAACATCCCCTTGCAAAAAGTTTTGTTTCTTACTGCGTAAAAAAAGGATTTGTTGAGGACTGCACAGTTGAGGATTTTAAGGTTCATTTTGGGTACGGCATAGAAGGGTTGGTAAATGGGAAAAAGGTTTATATAGGTAGCAGATCTTATATGGAAAGGTTAGATCTAAATATACCGGATCAGCTAAAAGAATCAGAAGAAAAAGCTGAAGTAAATGGAGAGATACCTGTTTTTATAGCTGTTGAGGGTAAGGTTGCCGGAATAGTTACCTTTTCACAAAACATAAGAAAGGAATCTCCAAAGGTTGTTCAGGTTTTAAGAAAGCTAAAAATAAAGGTTGGAATACTGACCGGAGACACTCCCTATTTTGCAAAGATATTAAAAGAAAAACTTGGTATTGAAGATGTAAGAGCTGGACTTTTGCCCCATGATAAATTAAAGGCAATAGAGGAGGAAAAGACAAAAGGAAAAACTGTTGCAATGGTTGGAGATGGTATAAATGATGCTCCTGCTTTAACTAAGGCAGATATAGGTATCGCTATGGGCTGTGGTACAGATCTGACAAGGGAGAGTGCAAATATAAGCCTTCTGAGTGATGATCTAAGAAAAGTCCCCCTTTCTATACTTCTTGCAAAAAAGGTAAGAAAGGTTATCTATACTAACATGTTCTGGGCTTTTATATATAACATAATAGGTATAGGTCTTGCTGTTACAGGAAAGCTCAGCCCGATATTTGCAGCCCTTGCTATGGTTCTTTCAAGTGCATTTGTTATAGCAAACTCTGTAAGGGTGAAAAACTGGTAGTTATTTTTCTACCGGCAGATTTTCAGATTTCCAATTATTTATTCCACCCTTTATGTTGTAAACCTTAAAACCAAGGGACGATAAAAGCCTTGATGCAGATACGCTTCTTGTTCCGGATCTGCAGTAAACAAGGATTTTTTTATTTTTGTCAAGCTTATCTATTTTATTAGGCAGTTGATTCAGAGGAATAAGTAGAGACCCCGGTATTTTACCGTCTGTTTTTAGCTCATCAGGATTTCTAACATCAAGAAGTATTATCCTGTCTCTTTCTTTTTGTAGAAGGGTGTAGGCATCTTTTGGATCCAGATTATCAAAATTTGCAAAAATAAGTCCTTTTATGTAAAGGTAATAAAGAAAACCTGCTCCAAGGAGCAGGATAAGAATGATATTTGAAGATGAAATTTTTTTCATTTTTTAATCGTCCCAGTTTGGAGCTTTTATTTGTTCTATGTCAAGCTCTGCCTTTGATCCTTCAAGCCAAGGTTTTTTGCCGTAAACCATAACTTCGTCAGCCTCAACATTTTCAAACCATGCTTTTTGCAGTTGTGATTTTCTTAGATCGCTGTGGCTGAATTTTGTTCCAATAAATGATGCTTCCTGAAAATCTGTAGATCTCATATTTGAGTGTGATATGTCAGCTTTATCCAT
>JALVEY010000066.1 GCA_027030485.1 Persephonella sp. | reverse complement strand
TACCAGAAAAAGAAAAACTTGTTGTTTCAATTTCTATATTTGGAAGATCAACACCGGTTGAACTTGAGTTCTCCCAGGTGGAAAAGATCTAAAAGACTCAAGGAGGTGTATTTTTTATGGCTAAGAAGGTAGTAGGGACAATTGAGCTGATGATACCGGCTCAGCAGGCTTCTCCGTCTCCACCAGTTGGTCCTGCATTAGGTCAGCATGGTGTGAACATAATGGAGTTTGTCAAAAGTTTTAATGCGGCAACAGCCGAGATGAAACCTGGAACTATAGTCCCGGTTGTTATCACAGTTTATGCAGACAGATCTTTCACATTTATTCTGAAGACTCCACCGGCATCTTATCTACTGAAGGAGGCTGCAGGAATTAAAAAAGGTGCTTCTGATCCAAAAAGGGAAAAAGTAGGTAAAGTAACAAAACAGCAGCTGGAAGAGATAGCAAAAATAAAGATGAAAGATCTGAACACAGAAGATATGGAAGCTGCAGTAAGAATTATTGCCGGAACAGCCCGTTCTATGGGTATTGAAGTAGAAGGATTGGAGGCGTAGCCATGGCAAGAAGAGGAAAAAAATATCTTGAGGCTCTAAAACTGGTAGATAAAAACAAACTTTACTCCCTTGAAGAAGCTATAGACACCCTAAAAAAAATGGAAGAGGTTCTCCAGAGAAAATTTGACGAAACTGTTGAGCTTGTATTCAAATTAGGAGTTGATCCAAGATATGCAGATCAGATGGTAAGAGGATCTGTTGTTCTTCCCCATGGTCTTGGAAAAGAGCTTAAGGTTCTTGTTATTACGCAGGGAGAAAAGGTAAAAGAAGCTGAAGAAGCTGGAGCTGATTATGTAGGTGGTGAAGATATGATAAATAAGATACTAAATGAGAACTGGCTTGATTTTGACGTTGTTATCGCAACTCCTGATATGATGCCAAAAGTTGCCAAACTTGGAAGAATTCTTGGTCCAAGAGGACTTATGCCTAACCCGAAAGTGGGAACAGTTACACAAAATGTTGGGAAAGCTGTTGAAGAGGCTAAAAAAGGTAGGGTTGAGTTTAAGGTAGATAAAACAGGAAACCTGCATATTCCTATAGGAAAAATATCTTTTGACAAACAGAAACTTGTTGAAAATGCTCTTGAGGTGATAGAAACAGTTCAGAAACTCAGACCTTCAGGTCTTAAAGGACAGTACATAAAAAATGCTGTCTTGAAAACAACTATGAGCCCATCTGTAAGGCTTGACATTGCTTCAATACTCAGATCAATTGAAGCAAAAGCAGCTTAATTGGAGGATAGAAGATGTCAACAACAGAAGTTAGAAAATCAATACTGAGAAAACAGCAGATAGTTGATGATGTAAAGCAAAAGATAGATAGAGCCAAACTTATGGTCATTTTTGATTTTACAGGAATTGATGCCAATGCAATGGCAGATTTTAGAAAAGAAATAAGGAAAAAAGATGCAGAAATAAAAGTTATAAAGAATACAATTCTTTATAGGGCTTGCAACGGAACAGAACTTTATGATAAAATTGATATTTTCAAAGGGCCATCTGCGGTTATTTTTGCTTACGAAGATATAGTTGCTGCAGCGAAAGCCCTGAAAGAGTTTCTAAAGGAAAATGAAAAGGCGAAAGTTAAAGCAGGTCTTGTTGAGGGAAGTTATGCAACACCTGAGAAGATTGATGAGCTTGCATCACTTCCAGGCAGAGAAGAACTTCTTGCACAGCTTCTTGCAACAATGATGGCTCCTGTTACAAACTTTGTGCGTGTTCTTAATGCTGTACCGCAGAAGGCTGTAATGGTGCTTAACGCAATAAAAGAAGAAAAAGAAAAACAAGGTTAACAAACTGAAAAAAATACAGGAGGTTTTAATACTATGGCAACAATCTCAAAAGAAGAGATCAAAGAAGCTATCAAAAACATGACTGTTTTAGAACTTGCAGAGCTTGTAAAAGAGCTTGAAGAGGAGTTTGGTGTATCTGCTGCTGCTATGGTAGCTGCTGCTCCAGCTGCTGGTGGTGCTGCTGCGGGAGCTCCTGCAGAGGAAAAAACAGAGTTTGATGTTGTTCTCCAAAGTCCAGGAGACAAAAAGATCAATGTTATTAAAGTTGTTAGAGAGATCACAGGTCTCGGACTTAAAGAAGCAAAGGAGCTTGTCGATTCTGCACCAAAACCAATTAAAGAAGGAGTTTCTAAAGAAGAAGCTGAGCAGATCAAAGCAAAACTTGAAGAAGCAGGTGCTACTGTCGAAATCAAGTAAGTTGACAATTATTAATCCTTTTGGAGTTAGCTTATAAATCGCTTAAGGCAGGCCATTTGTGTGGTGGTCTGCCTTTATTCATTTGTATTGAAAATTGAATAAGAAAAATCACTAAAAGGTGGTGTAGTATGAGGAATATAGAAAAATTACCTTTCAATCCATTGAGAAAAAATCTTTCAAGGAGGAAGGAAGTTCTACAACCTCCCGATCTTCTTCACGTTCAGAAAGAATCCTTTGAAAATTTTGTACAGTTTAATAAAAATCCTTACGAAAGGGAAGATAAAGGACTTCATGCAATATTCAAAAGCTCATTTCCATTTGAAGATCCAAACGGACAGATAACAATAAACTATATAGCATACGAAATTGGGGACTGGGAATGTGGAAGATGTAGGAAATCTGTGAAAGACGATAATGAGCATGTTGGAGGACCTGGTGTTCCATGTCCGTACTGTGGAGGTGTTTTAATATACAAAGAAAAAAACAGTGTAGAAGAATGCAAATATAAAGGGCTTACATACAGTGCACCATTAAGGGTACTGCTTGAACTTGTTATAAATCAGGTGGATCCGGAGACCGGAGAGATTGTACCAAAAACTATTAAAAAACAGAAAGTTTATTTCGGGGATGTGCCCCTTTTGACAGAACATGCCTACTTTATAATAAATGGATCGGAAAGGGTTATCGTTTCACAGCTTATAAGATCTTCAGGAATATTCTTTGAGGCAAAAGAAGATAAAACCAAGGACATCTTAACAAGAATAATATATAAAGGCTCCATAATACCGGAAAAAGGCTCAAGGCTTGAGTTTGAGTATGCAACAAATGTGGAGATATTCCACGCAAAGATAGAT
>JALVEY010000065.1 GCA_027030485.1 Persephonella sp. | reverse complement strand
AAACCAGCTAAAATCAAGGTTGATCTGAATTCCAAACAGTTTAAAAAGGGGTATAGATTTGAACTTCATTCCTCACCTTATCAGTTTGAGTCTCTTTGCTGTTGAATATAACACATCTGTGGCTATATGAACAATTTCTGAAAGTAGAAGACCTATCAAAAAGGATACCGTGAAAGGGTGTTTTAAGATAAGGAGGAGACTGTCTAAATTAACTTCAAAACTAAATCTATTTAAAAGATCAGGCTGGATTAAATAAATCAAAAACAGCATAAACAAAAAAACAGTAAAAATCACAAAAATTAGATAAAAAAGTTTAAAAATAGATCCTAAGACAGGCAGGTGTGAAACCCCTCTGTGTGAAAATATCCTTGTGTAAGGATACCAGACAAATCTCAGCACCTTCCATCTTCTGTTTGGTTTTGAATGGTATATATCGTTGTCTGGGGAGAGAAAAAAAGTACCGATTATATATCCTGAAATAAAACCGCCAAAGTTTTCTGGCTGAAGGTAGTAAACAGCCACAGGAAGAAAAGACAGATTTATAATATCATGCGTTCTTCCTGCAGCCACATCAAATCACCTATTTACCTTCTGTAGGTTCCATCACAAAAAATTCAGCCCTTCTGTTTGTAAACCTGTTTAAGGATGTATCGTTATCAAAAAGATAATCCTCTTTTCCTTTACCAATTATCTCTATCCTGTCAGGTGATATGCCGTGATCTATAAGATATTTTTTTATCGTTTCTGCCCTTTTTCTTGCAAGCCTATCGTTGTATTCCTTACTTCCTATTGAGTCTGTGTATCCAACTATTTTTATTTTTAACTCATCATGGGCTTTTAGATACCTTGTTATAACATTAAGGTAAGGAAGATAATCCTTTTTTATGTTGTATTTGTCAAAATCAAAATGTATCCTTGCATGGAGCTTTAAAGGCTGATAGCCTTCTTTTTTCTCCTTTACTGCTGTTTTCTGCTGGGTTGTTTTTTCCCTTTTTGTCTCAGCTTTTGAAACCTTTTTTTCAGACTCAAAAGGGTTTGTTCCCTGCTCTATTTCCTGATAGCATGGAATTCCATCACCGTCCTGATCAGAATATACCTTCTCCCTTGCAAGAGATATATATTTTTTTGCTTTGTTTTTGTACAGGATTTTATCAATTGGTTTTATTTCAGTTCTTTCTATCTGCCCCGTATCAGGGTTTATATAACTCAATCCATCTATAGCATCAATAAAAGCCTCTGCTTTTGCTATCTCAGATGGAGCACACTCTTTAACATGAAGACTGTAAAGCTTCTGTATCTTTTCGGTTAGCATTTTAACATCTTGCTGCAGTTGTTTTTCAAAAAGATTAATTTTCTGTTGATCCTGAGCCGCAAGACCCGTTGATACAACACCGGCTGTAAGAAATGTTAACAGTATTCTTCTCATCTTTATTCCTCCCCGTATCTTTTAGCCATCGCTTTTAGAGCCCATTCTATAGCTTTCATTGCTGCAGCGTTCCCTGCCTTTGTGTTCAGTTTTGAGGTTTCCTCCCTTGCTATATAGTAGTATGTCTCAGCTTTATAATACTCGTATGGTGCAAGTGTAGGACATCCACTTTCAAATGCAGCTTTTATTGAGTTTTGTGCCTCATCAAGAAGTTCTGTTGTTGTTGTTTCGGCAAATGAAAAGGTATATAAAACCACCGAGATAACCAATCCTAATACAAACCTCATATTACCCTCCTTTTTTTGTATTATCGGAATTTTTCTCCTAAATATTAACAAAGCAGAGTGTTAAAATATTCTACTACTAAATTTAATGGTGAGGTAAAAGATGTTCAAGTCTATGCTTGATAGATTAAAAACAGGTCTTGAAAAAACAAAAAAGCAGTTTGTTGAGTCTTTCAACTCTATATCATTTGGGAGAAAAATTGATGAAGAGCTTTTTGAAGATATAGAGATGGTTCTTCTTAAGGCTGATGTTGGACTACAGGCTACAGAAGAGATACTGGACTTTTTAAGAAAGGAAAGCAAAAGAAGAAAATTGAAAGATGGGCAGCAGCTTAAAGAGCTACTGAAGGAAAAGCTTTATGAAATTTTAAAAAACTGCGAAGGAAGGCTTAACTTAGGAGACGAAAAACCGGCTGTTATATTATTCCTGGGAATAAACGGCAGCGGAAAAACAACAACGGTAGGTAAACTTGCCTACCAGTTTTCAAAGGAAGGAAAGTCTGTCGTGCTTGCCGCTGCAGACACTTTCAGGGCTGCAGCCATTGATCAACTTGAGGTATGGGCTGAAAGATCAGGGGCAAGGATAGTTAAACATTCTCCCGGTTCTGATCCTGCAGCTGTTGTTTATGACGCTGTAAATTCCGCAAAAAGCAGAGGAGATGATCTGGTTCTTATTGATACAGCAGGGAGACTTCACACAAAAGAACATTTAATAAAAGAGCTACAGAAAATAAAAAGAACTATTCAAAAATTGATGCCGAATCAACCTGTTGAAACGATCCTTGTTCTTGACGGAACTATAGGACAAAACTCAATCAATCAGGCAAAGGTTTTCAAACAGGCTACAGATGTAACGGGTATAGTAATAACAAAGCTTGACGGCACAGCAAAAGGTGGGGCTATTATCCCGATATGCAAAGAGCTTAAAATACCAATTAAATTTATAGGTGTTGGAGAAGGTATAGAGGATCTCCAGCCTTTCGATGCAAAAGCTTTTGTGAATGCATTATTTGATTAATCAATCTTTATTACATATCCCCCCCTCCGGGGGTCTCCTGCACCTTCAAAATCACCGGTAGTAGCCTGAACACCACCAAAAAAGAGGTTTTTCTCTTGAAAAACAACCGTCTCATATAACTCTTCTGATTTTCTTATTATTGTAGATGAATAACCCGGTTCAATAAAAACTGTATGGTTTTCGTAATGTATACGAGGTAATTCCACAGCCTCTTTTATATTTTTATTAAAAACCAATCTGTTTAGAATTGTCTGGATTATGGCACTTCTTATACGATTACTACCGGCACTTCCTAAGATAAGTTCTATATTATCATTTTTTAAAACAGCTGTAGGGGACATCATAGATGGAAGTCTTACATAGGCAGGCCATTTGAAAAAACCTTCAGGATTGAGGTCTTCCTCTCCAAGCATATTATTCAGCATGATGCCCGTTTCAGGTATTATGTATCCTGAACCCTCCCCATTAGTTGTGGTAGTACTTACAGCATTACCATAGTTATCAATTATTGAAATATGAGTAGTATTTCCCCACAGGTTTAATCTTTTTTTAAAAAATCCTGCATACATTTTAAGTATATTTTTGTCTTCCAGTGTAAGCTCAATCCCTTCTTTATGCACATTTTTATCCACATATTCCCTTCTGAACAGATAAGTTGTGTGCATAGACTCAACAAGTTTAGATATATGGGAAATACTGCCGAACTTACCTAAATCTTCGTCTTGTAGCAACTTGAGCGTGAACGCTATGAGCAATCCTCCCGGAGAAGGCGGGGAATTTACAAAAATATCGTATCCTTTAAATTCAAAGTAGACAGGATCTTTTTCTGATACAGTATACCTTCTAAGGTCTTCTTTTCTAATTAGTCCATTGTTTTCTACACACAGCTTTTCTATTCTGTCAGCGATCTCCCCCTCATAAAATATCAATGAACCTTCCGTGGCAAATCTCTGTAAAAACTGGGCATAATCAGGATTTTTATACAGAATTTTTTCATTTATAAGCTTTCCTTCAGGTGCATAAATTTTTCTGGACTCTTCGGTTGCCATAAAAATAGGTTCAAGGAGTTTGACAAAGGATGCCTGCATTTTTGAAAGGTATATTCCTTTAGATGCATAAATAAAAGCTGGTTTTATAAGTTCTTCCATCGGCATAGAGGCCTTTTCTCTGTATAACCGGTATATTCCTGCTATCATTCCGGGAATGGCAGCAGATCCACATCCGATATGAAACTCCTGGACTGCAGAACCAAAATCAACATAAACAGGGTAAAAATCAGGGTTATCAACTCTTTTTGGGGGAACATTAACAAAAAAGTCATAAACAACAGGCAACGTACCTTTTTGAACAGCGAGCAAAAAGCCTCCTCCCCCAAGGCTCGTTAATGCAGGTTCGGAAAGAGGTGCTGCAAGCAAAGAAGCTATTGCTGCATCAAAAGCATTCCCTCCCTTTTTTAGTATATATGCTCCTGCCTGAGCCGTTAATTTATCTCCTGCTGCTATAACACCTTTCATGTCTCAACAAAACCCAAGCTTTCAACTACTCTTATATCGCCTGTTTTTTTATAAACCATAATCATTTTTTCAGAAACTGTTTTCCTCTCTAAGATTTTTTTCAATTTTTCTATCCTTTTATCTGTTTTAAGGCTTTTAAAAATACCCCTCGTTTGAAGGTAATTAATTATACTGTATGTTTTTCTTTTTATAGTTGTAGTTCTGTCTTTGTCTATAAACTTTCCTGATAGGGAGTATCTTGTCGCATTCCATTTGTTTTGTTTAAGTATCTGATGGTAAAACCTTGGAATATCTGATTCCTGTGCCAAAAAAGATAATCCTTGAAAAAGAGCAATTATAAACTCCAATCTTTCTATCTCAGGGTTTGAATCGCAAACCCTTAGTTCTATTGTGCCAAGATCCGGATGTATCCTTACATCCCACCATATATCTTTAATACTTTCTATAAAACCCCCCTCCTGAAGTCTAAAATAAAGATCCTCAAACTGTGAAAAATTATCAAAATATTCAGGTATCCCTGCCCTCGGAAGCTGTTCAAATATCTTTGTTCTATAGGAGTGTAGTCCTGTAAATTCACCGTAAAAAAACGGAGAACTTGCAGAAATTCCCAGAAAGACAGGCAGATAATTGATTACCATGTTGTATGCCTTCACTGCCAACTCTTTGTCAGGAAAACCTACATGAACATGAAGACCGTATATAAGAAACTGTCTGAGAAGTATCTGAAGTTCTTGGAGAAGTTTAAGGTATCTCTCTTTTGCTGTTATATTGGTTTCTTCTTTTTTTGCAAAAGTATGGGTTCCAAGAGCAGAAACTCTAAATCCATAATCTTCACCAATTCTGTCTATTTCTTGTAAAGATTTTTTTATATAATACACAACCTCATCTGGCTTTTCGCACACAGGAGTTACTATTTCCACCATAGATGTTAAAACTTCAGGTTGGACAACCCCTTTCAACTCCGATGGTAAATTTTGAAGAACGATTTCCGAAGAATCAGAAAGGGAAAAGGTATCCCTGTCAACAAGCTGAACCTCAAGCTCTGCTCCAACGGTAAAAGGCTTTGAAACCTTAAAATCAAGCTCCCTTTTCAGACTTTTACTACCTTTAATCTTAACCCCTCCACAGAAATAATTTTTACCTTATCACCTTTTTTTACAGGTGTGTCTGAGTAAGCGTCCCATATCTCACCTTCGACAAATACCTTTCCTTCTAAGTTAATATCAGTTTCGGCAACACCTATTTTCCCTATCATTCCCTCCTTTCCTGTGATGCTTTTTCTCATCTGGGCTTTAAGACCTAAAAATGCCACCGAAAGGAAGAACACCGCACTGAAAATAACAACCGGAATGATTACCTTGAGGGGTATGTCTCCGTAAGGTGAAGAAGGGTCAATTAGTATTATAGAGCCTATAAGCAGTGCTATAACACCGCTTACAGCAAGGGCACCGAATGTAGGCGTTATCAGCTCAAGAACAAAAAACAGTATTCCCAGAATAATAAGGAGAACTCCCAGCCAGTTTACATCTATCGTATTCAGGGCATAAAGGGCAAGAAGTATGGAGATAGCTCCAACAACCCCAGGTATGATAGATCCCGGGTTGTAAAGCTCAAAAAATATGCCGTAAAAACCTATCATCAGCAAAAGATAGGCGAGGGTTGGGTTGGCAAGTATTGAAAGAAGTTTTTCCCTGAACCCTTTTTCTACCTTTACAATCTTTTCATTTTCGCTGATATTTATCTTTATCTGGGCATTCATCTTTTTTACTGTTTTTCCGTTTATTTTTTTCAAAAGATCCTCAAGATCTTCAGCCACAACATCTATCACACCTTTTTTCAATGCTTCCTTAGCAGACAGGTTTAATGATTTTGTTATCATCTGCTCTATCAGTTTTGTGTTTCTGCCTTTTTCTTCTGCTATTGATCTGACAAAGGCGACCATATCATTTACAATCTTTTTTTTCATCGTCTCATCTACATCTCTACCTGTCATCTGGACAGGCGAGGCAGAGCCTATGTTTGTTGACGGTGCCATGGCAGCTATGTCAGCTGACACAGTTATGATAGCTCCGGCAGATGCAGCCCTTGCCCCTGAAGGGTACACATAAACAACAAACGGAATATACGTGTTCATCATGCTTTTTATTACATCTCTCATTGCAGACTCAAGTCCTCCGGGAGTGTCAAGTTTCAGAACGATCAGCTTGGCTTTCTTTTTTTCAGCCTCTTTCACAAGCCTTTTTACATAATCTGCCATCACGGGACTTACAGGATCACTCCAGCTTCCAACAACCACATCACCCCGGGAAAATAGTGCAAAACTCAAGAAAAAAAGCAAAATCAGCTTTTTCATCTCCACCTCCTACTCAAATAAGTTATACAACATAAATCCCTTTTACAACATTTTTGGCATATCTCTTGCTGAATAATCTGGTAAAAAATAGGAAATTCTCTAAAAAATCAGAAAATACAGAAAGATATGCACAATGAATATGCAAATACTATATTTTCTGCATAAATCTTAGGCAAAAGGGAGGTTAAAAAAATGGGAAATAATTGTGATTACTGTATTACAGCCCATGACTCAGTTAAGGAGATGCACTCATTTTTGAGATCTATGGGCTACAGACACACATTTTTTGAAAGGGTAAAAAGGCAGGGGGCTATCTGTTATTTTGGTGAGCAGGGAAGGTGCTGTACGCTTTGTCCTGACGGTCCCTGCAGAATAAAAAGAAGAGCACCAAAGGGGAAATGTGGGATAGATGCTGACGGTCTTGCAGCAAGAAACCTTCTTAGGCTTGTTAACCAAGGTGGGGCTGCATACACACACGACTTTAAAACAACATTAAAAACTTTGAAGGCTGTAGCAGAGGGAAAATCACCATTTACCGTAAAGGACAGAAAAAAGATGATCTGGTTTGCTGAAAAGCTTGAGCTGAGCACTGAGGGAACAGACAGACAGATAATAGGCAGAATAGCCGAATACCTTGAAAGGGAGTTTATGAAAGATATAAATGAACCTCTGGACATAGTAAAAAAACTTGCACCTGAAAGCAGGGTAAAAAAATGGGAAGCTCTGGGGATACTTCCGGGAGGATACATATTTGAGAGCCATGAGGCAGGGGCAAAGGTTATGCCTAACATAGATACAGACTTTATGGATCTTTCGCTGTCTGCATTAAGGCTCGGTCTTTCTGCTGGATTTTTGGCAAATATAGCAACAACCATAATAAGAGACATCATATTCGGATCTCCAGACATAACAAAAGGATACGCCGACATAGGTGTTCTTGATAAAGATTATGTAAACATAGTTGTTCACGGACATGTTCCCTGGATGGGGTCTGTAGTTGCAAGAATGGCTAAGGAGGAAAAATTCCAGAAAAAGGCAAAAGAGGCAGGAGCTAAAGGAATAAAGGTTTACGGAAGTCTGTGTACAGGTCAGGAAATGCTCCAGAGACCTGAAATAGCAAAATATCTTGACGGTCAGGTAGGAAACTGGCTGACACAGGAGTTTGTTGCAGCCACAGGGGCTGTTGATGCATTTTTAATGGACAAAAACTGTGCTGCTCCCGGTCTTGGAGATCTCGTCCAGAAGGTGAAGCTCCATACAAAACTGATACCTGTTTCATCTGTCGTAAGGTTAAGAGATATTCCTGTTGATCAGTCTGTTATATACGATCCTGAGATTGTTGAGAAACAGGCAGAAAAACTGATACTCCTGTCTATAGAGGCTTACAAAAACAGAAGAAAAACATACCCTATACATATACCAGACAAAAAAACACCTTACATAGCCGGATTTGGTGTTGAAAGTCTTCTCAACATATTAGGGGGAACTCCGGATCCTCTCCTTGAGGCGATAGAGAACGGAGCCATAAAAGGTGTAGTCGGTCTCGTCAGCTGCACTACCATGAAAAACGGACACGGAACTTTTACTTATGAGTTCGTTAAAGAGCTTTTAAAGAGAGACATTCTTGTTCTTATAACAGGGTGTGCTTCCTCTCTGGCTCAGGCTGAAGGACTTACAAACAGGGAGGCTGTAGAAAAGTTTGCAGGTGAGGGGCTTAAAGGTGTGTGCAAAATCCTTGATATTCCCCCTGTTTTAAATTTTGGATCATGTCTGGATACAGGGAGAATGATCCATCTTATACTTGCCCTCTCTGAATACCTTGGGGTTGATCCAAGCCAGCTTCCTGTTGTTGCAGCAGCTCCAGAGTATTACAACAACGATGCATATATAGACGGTCTCCTTGCTGTTGCGATGGGAATAAACACATACGTTAATCCTGTTCCCCCAATTGTTGGAGGTCCGGCACTTACAAGACTTTTAACCAGAGATCTTGAGGATATCTTAGGCGGCAGGTTTATGGTTGAACCTGATCCTGTTAAGGCAGCCCAAATGATACAGGAGGAGCTTGATAGAAAGCTAAACTGATGCCCCTTTCAGGGGCTTCTCTCCCCAAAAATTGCCGTTCCGATCCTTACAATCGTTGCTCCTTCTTCAACGGCAACATCAAAATCGTGGGACATACCCATTGAAAGGTGGGGAAGTTTTACTTTAAATATCTCTTCTAACCTGTCCCTCATCTGCCTCAGTTTCACAAAATAAGGTCTTGATTTTTCTTTGTCCTCAAAATAAGGAGGGATACACATAAGACCTGAGATTTTTAGATTTTCTTTTTTTAATGAGTATTCAAACAATCTTTCCAGATTTTCAGGCTTTACCCCGTATTTTGTTTCTTCCTCTCCCACATTTACCTCTATAAGAACTTCCTGAACTTTTCCTATTTTCCCTGCCCTTTTATCCAGCTCATCTGCAAGGGCTTCCCTATCAAGGGAGTGTATAAGCTCAAAATATTTTACAGCATACTTTGCCTTATTTGTTTGAAGTCCTCCAATGAGATGCCAGTGAATGTCCTTAAGATCTTCAAGCTGTTCAATCTTTTTTATACCTTCTTGAACTCTGTTTTCCCCAAAATATCTTATACCTGCCTGATAAGCCTGAACTATTTTTTCAGCAGGCTGGGTTTTTGATGCAGCCAGAAGAATTATATCCTCAGGATCTCTGCCCACTTTTAAAGCTGTTTCTTTTATAGTCTGTTTTATTCTCTCAACATTCTCCTTTATTGCCATTCAAAACTCCGTGCCTAATCTATAATATTAATGTTAATATTATTTTAAATCATAAAACAGGAGGGCTGTGATGGCAGCACAGGATTTTAGAATAGTTGATGGGCTTTTTTATACAAAGGAACATCTCTGGGTGAAGGCAGAAGGTGATGACGCAGTAGTTGGGATAACAGATTACGGACAGCACCAGCTTGGCGATGTTGTTTATGTTGAGCTTCCTCAGGTGGATTCAGAGGTGGAGTCTGGAGATAAGGTTGCCTCTATTGAGTCTGTAAAAGCAGCGATTGATGTATTCTCACCTCTTACAGGAAAGGTAATATCAATCAATGATGATCTAAAAGATGACCCAAGCCTTGTTAACACAGACCCTTACGGAGAAGGCTGGCTGTATGAGATGAAGATGTCAGACCCTTCTGAGCTTGAAGATCTTATGACAGCAGACGATTACAGGGCATACATTGAGGAGATAGAATCTGAGGAGGAGTTATGAAACATTTTGTTATAACAGCAGTGGGAGAAGACAGACCGGGAATTGTCGCAGATATAGCGAAGGTTCTTTATGAGGAGGGCTTTAATATAGAGGATTCCTCAATGACAAGGCTGAACAATGAGTTTGCCGTTATGCTCATAGTCACAACAGAAAAAGAGATATCTCAAGAACAGCTGAAGGAAAAGTTCAGAAAGGTTGAGGAAGAAAAAGGTCTTCTTATAAACATAAGGGAGATACCGCAGGAGGTTTACGAAGGAAAAAGGGAGATAGGGGATATTTACAACCTTGTTGTTTACGGTGCAGACAAACCGGGCATTGTTTACAAGGTTGCAAAACTACTTGCTGACAAAAATATAAACATAGCCGATCTTAGGACAGAAAAAAGTCCGGAGATTTATGTTCTTATAGCCCAGATTGAGTTTCCTGCAGGTTTAAAAGAAGAAGAAATAACCCCTGACATTGAAAGATTAAAGGACGAGCTTAATATTGATATTTCTATTGAAAAGGTTGAAAGCGTGGAGATGTGATGGAAAAACTTCAGATACTGACATATCCCGATGAAAGGCTGAAAAAGGTTTCTGAGCCTGTTGTTGATTTTGGTAAGGAGTTTAAAGAGTTTGTTGACAATCTCCTTTACACAATGAAAAACTCACCTGCAGGGGTAGGCATAGCAGCCCCTCAGGTAAATAAACATATCCAGACGATAATCGTTGATGCCTCACAGTACAAGCACAAATACAACAAAACAAACCACGGACTGATGATCCTTTCAAATCCAAGAATAATAGCCCACGACGGCGAGATAATAATAAGGGAAGGCTGTCTCTCTGTTCCTGACTTTACAGGAAATGTAAAGAGGCATTACTGGATAAAGGTTGAGGCTGAGGACATTAACGGTAATACAATAACATTTGATACTGAAGGTTTTGAAGCGGTCGTTATACAGCACGAGATGGATCACCTTATAGGAAAACTTTTTATTGACAGGGTTGCCTCACCTAAAGATATTTTCAAAAGGAAGGTGTACAAAAAGTAGAGTGTTTTTCTAAGCTCTCTGGAGAGAGTTATGATAAATTTTAAACCTCTTATATCAAACTATGAGTACTTCCAGATAGTAAAACCACTTGGGAAATCAATACACTTAAAAGCCGGAGAAACTGTAAAAGCTGAGGTTATAGACATTCTGCCAACCGGCGGTGTTGTTCTCAGAATGAAAGGTGGAATGCTGACAGTTCAGACAGAAATACCTCTGCAGAAAGACACATCGCTTCTTCTAAAGATACTGAACAGCCCCTCAACAGACCACAAGCTGAAAATCCAGATATTAGGAGTGTTAGGCAGGGACAACAGTCTGCAGTTTCTCAACATTCAGCAGGAAAAAATAAAAGATATAATCTCGTTAG
>JALVEY010000064.1 GCA_027030485.1 Persephonella sp. | reverse complement strand
TCATTTAGAATGCCTGCTGTGATAATGTCCCCGATACCGTTTACCCTTGTTGGAATAGTTCCGGGACACTGGCTGATGGGCGCATTCTTCACAGCAACATCAATGATAGGTTTTATAGCGCTGGCAGGTATTATTTTGAGAAACTCAATTCTTCTTGTTCAGTTTGCTGAAGACAAACTGAAGGAAGGATACTCTGTTGAGGAAGCCCTCCTTGAAGCAGGAATAGTCAGAACAAGACCTATCCTCTTGACAGCTGCGGCGATAATAGTAGGTGCATTTGTTATAATATTTGACCCTATCTTTAACGGTCTTGCCATAGCCCTCATATTCGGAACAGGTGCATCAACACTTATAACCCTTGTTGTTGTTCCGGTTCTTTACTACATGATAGAAAGAAAAAGAGCGTTAACACTGGGAATGGCACCTGCAGTTCCTATAGATGAAAAACCAGAAAAATAAATTTGAAAGCCCCATTATGGGGCTTTTTTCATTTAATCATTCTTGATTTTGAGAACAAGGTTGTAAATCTGGTTTTTAGGAATGTTTAACATTTTTGAGATCTGAAGAGATATTTCTTTTACACTTTTTCCTTCTTTAAGTAGCTCTCTTATTTCATTTTCTATGTTGACAGGTTTTTCTTGGGTTTCCTCAGGATGAACTATTATAACGAACTCTCCTCTCAAATCAGGAGGTTCAATTTCTTTCAATATCTGGAAGGGTTTTCCCCTAAAAAATCTTTCATGGATCTTTGTTATCTCTTTTGCGACTACAACTTCAGAATTAGGAGAGATCGTCCCGATAAGCTGGAGGGTCTTTAGAACCCTTTTGGGACTTTCATAAAGAATAAATGTAAAACCTGTTTTTATGTATTCATTGAGAAGTTTTTCTTTCTTTTTTGGTTTGTTAGGCAAAAAACCTACAAAAAGAAATTTATCAGAGGGAAGACCTGAGGCTGAAAGTGCAGCAGCACCTGCAAATGCACCGGGAATAGGAACAACCTTTATCCCGTTTTCCCACGCTTTTTTTACAACCCTGTAGCCAGGGTCTGAGATACACGGGGTCCCGGCATCTGAAACAAGAGCTATATCTTCACCCCCCTTTAACAATGAGATTACTTTTTCTGAAGCCTCTTCCTCTATATGCTCATGGTAAGGGATCAGCTTTTTTCCCTGTAAACCATAATGATTAAGGAGTTTTTTTGTTATTCTTGTATCTTCACAGGCGATAATATCAACATTTTTTAAAACTTCTAACGCTCTTAATGTTATATCCTTTAAGTTTCCTATTGGGGTTGCAACAACATAAAGAATTCCTTTTTTATCTGAACACATCATTTAATCTTTTAGAAGATTTATAAACTCCGTTTTTATAGATATGAACATATCCTACAGGAAGGTTCTTAAGATCATCGGCTGACTGTATCTGCTTTTTTATAAACTCAATTCTTTTCTGGGTAAAAGGAGGAACTGCCATATCTTTAAAACTTTTTTTTATCCTGCCGTTTATAACAAGATTTATTCTTTTAAAGTCAACAGGGGTGTTGTTATCAATCAGTATGTAGCCTTTGAGCATTCTTAATCCATTCCTGATCTTCAGTACGTAGCTGATTTTCCATTTTATTCCTTTTATAGGATAACTAACCTTGAATATCTGCGTTTTTGCCTCCTGAGAATTAACCTTCAGGGTCAGCTGTGGAGAAAAAAGCTCTTCCCATCTGAGATGGGATGAAATTCTTGATGAAAATTTAGGTATAGTGGTTATCACAAAACCTTTTTTACTGGAAAGGGTAATATATTTGTCGTCTATGGATATAACAGTTCCTCTTATCACCCTTCCTTCACCCTCAACGGTAACAAATTTGCCAAGGAGGTTTTTCTTCCAGTCCTGTGATGTTTTTTCTATTATCAGCCTCTTTATTGATAGGTTGTCAGCAAAAACATCAACAGCATCAACAACAGCGATCGGAAGAAGTGAAATAGGACCTATAATATTCTCTCCCTCTGCGACCATAAACTCTTCCTGCTGGATGTATGTCTGGTATTTTCCATCTGTGAGAATAAGAGTGTCGCCGTATGACAAGCCAAAGATTACCAAAATCAATCCTAACAGCCTTTTCATTTCAACCTCTTAACCTTATGTTTTGTGGTTTATAATAATATCACAATATTTATGGAGGACAGGAGTTGAAAAAGGAGTACGATTTCAAAAATATAGAGGAAAATCTGTTAAAAGAGTGGGAATCTTCAGATATTTTTAAAACGGAAGAAAAAGAAGGAAAAACCAAATTTTATGTACTTGAGATGTTCCCGTATCCTTCCGGAAGGATACATATGGGACATGTTAGGAATTACGCCATAGGTGATGTTGTTAACAGATACCTTAAAATGAAAGGAAAAAACACCCTTCACCCGATGGGCTGGGACGCTTTTGGTATGCCGGCAGAGAATGCAGCCATAAAAAGCGGTGTTCACCCTGCAAAATGGACTTATGAAAATATAGACTACATGAGAAAAGAGCTGAAAAGGCTTGGGTTTTCTTACGACTGGAGCAGGGAAGTAACAACCTGCTCCCCTGATTATTACAGATGGAACCAGTGGATATTCCTGAAAATGTATGAAAAAGGGATAGCCTACAGGAAGTCAGCTGTTGTTAACTGGTGCCCGCACGATATGACAGTTTTGGCAAATGAGCAGGTAATAGAAGGAAGATGCTGGAGGTGTGACACACCTGTTGTTCAAAAAGAGATCCCATCATGGTTTTTGAGAATAACAGATTACGCTGAGGTTCTCCTTGACGATCTTGAAGAGCTTAAAGGAAACTGGCCTGAAGCTGTTTTAACAATGCAGAAAAACTGGATAGGAAAATCAACAGGAGCAACAATAAGATTTCCTGTTGAAAACTCAACGGCAGTGCTGGAAGTTTTTACAACCAGACCTGATACTATATTTGGCGTCACATTCATGGCACTTGCCCCTGAACACCCCTTGACTCTGGAACTGGCAAAAGGAACCGAACAGGAAGATCAGGTAGAAGAATTTGTCAATAAGTATCTGACAATGCCTGCAAAAGAGAGAAATATAGTGGAAGAAAAGGAAGGTGTCTTTACAGGAAGATATGCTGTAAACCCCCTAACAGGGGAAAAAATACCTATATGG
>JALVEY010000063.1 GCA_027030485.1 Persephonella sp. | reverse complement strand
GCATAGTTTTCATCATTTTCATCATCTCTCCTAAGTTTCCAAGGTTAAACATTCATTCCTCCTCATATTTAATTAATTTTCCTTCAAAAAGCTCAAGTACTTTTTCAACAGATTCATCTCTTTTTTTATGTTTCTTTCTGTCTGATTTTATCTCAATTTCTTCAATGATAACAGGTTTGGGAAAATACTTCTGTATCACATCTAATCTGTCATTTAAAAGATCAGATACAGTTTTGTCAACCATGATTGTGAAACTGTCTGCATTTTCTTTGATATTTGCATTTTTTAGGGCTCCGGAAATTATTCCCCCTGCTTCTCTGCCTATCTTGAGTATAGCCTTCTGCAGATCAAAAGCTTCCTCCTTTTTTTCTTCTTCTTTTTTTATAGGTTTTGAATCGGGCAGGCCTTTTTCCAGAATCTCTTTTAAAGGCACCAGATTTTTTATAAATCTCAGTTTCAAAACAGCAAGCTGGTATATATCTTTTTTGTCATTAAAAGATCTTGCCTCTAAAGAAGCTTTTTTAAAAATGTCATTGGCATAAATAAGAAGTTCTGTATCTTCTTTTTCAAATATCTCTGTGTTTTCTCCAACAACGAGGGAAACCAGATCTTTATGTATTCTTTCTGTGATCTGATTCCAGAATACTGTTAAATCATAACCTTCTCTGTCTAACCTTTCAATCGTTTTCACAAGTTCTTTTAGATTTTTTTCTTTCAGGTTTTTTAAAAAACCTTTCAGTATTTCTTCAGGTATTACACCTAACAGTTCCTGTGTTGTCTCCTTCTTTACTTCCCCTGAACCGTATATAACAGCTTGATCCAGTATGCTTGCTGCGTCCCTTACCCCTCCTTCACTTGCTTTTGATATCAGATCAAGTGCCTCTTCATCGTACTGTATTCCTTCCTTTTCAAGTATTCTTTTCAGGTATTCTTTTATCTGTGATTTAGAAGGGGGTTTGAATATAAATGTCTGACATCTTGATCTTATTGTGTCAGGAATTTTATGAAGCTCTGTTGTTGCTAAAATAAAAACATTGTTTGGTGGAGGCTCTTCCAGTGTTTTTAAGAGAGCATTAAACGCCTCTCTTGTTAGCATGTGAGCCTCGTCTATTATGTAAACCTTGTACCTTCCTTTTATAGGTGCATAAGAAACATTATCCCTTAAAGATCTGATGTCATCTATACCTCTGTTTGATGCTGCGTCAATCTCATACATGTCAGGGAAGGAACCTTTTTCTATCTCCCTGCAGTTTTCACACTCCCCGCATGGTTTGTCTGTTATACCTTTTTCACAGTTTAGGCATTTTGTTATTATTCTGGCAATGGTTGTTTTACCTAAACCTCTTGATCCTGCAAATATGTAGGCATGGGACAGCCTGTCAAGCTTTATAGCATTGGACAGGGTTTTTACGACAGCTTCCTGTCCTACAACCTCTTCAAAATTTTTAGGTCTGTACTTTCTGGCAAAAGATTCGTATGCCATAAAAATCTCCATTTTTCAAATATTTATATTATTTTAAGCAAAAATGTTTATTTTACAATTATCCTTCCATTATTTTTATTATTACCTTTCTTGTTCGGGGACCGTCAAATTCTGCAAAAAATATCCCCTGCCATGTTCCAAGCATAAGTCTGCCGTCTTTTATGGGGATAAATGTGTTTGTCCCTACAATAACAGATTTTATGTGGGCTGCGGCATTTCCCTCTATATGCCTGTATTTTCCATGCCACGGTACAAGTTTTTCAAATGTTTCCTCAATATCAAAGCTTACGTCAGGATCGGCATTTTCATTTATAAACACTCCGGCTGTTGTGTGGGGAATGTATATGTAGCAAATTCCTTCTGTAGCGCCGCTTTGGCTTACTATCTCCCTGACCTCATCTGTTATGTCCACAAGATGTGTTCTTTTTTGTGTTACAACCTCAAGATACCTGATCATCTTTTCCCTCCTTCAGATAGTATAAAACATCTTCATCTGTAAGGTCATACCAGTTTTTGTAAGCATCTGCAACAGCATAAGGATAAAGGTCTCTGTAGTTAAGGCAGAAAATAGCGTCAACTTCAGGAAGTATTTTTTCAACTGCAGATTTTGAGCATGTGGGAACAGCAACTATTATTCTTTCAGGTTTCTTTCTTTTGACCATTCTGACTGCTGTAAGCATCGTGTAGCCTGATGCAAGTCCGTCATCAACTATGATGACTGTCTTTCCTGTTATCTGTGGAAAGGGTTTATTTTTCCTGAAGATACTGTTCCTGTGTTTCAGGATCTGGACTGCTTTTTCTTTTTGGCTTTCTATTATCTGGTCTGTCAGACCTGTATACCGGACAGCATCATCATTAAGAATGTAGTCTCCTTCTATGCTTACAGCACCAAATCCTGCTTCTGTATTCCAGGGGTATGTTATTTTTTTTACGAGTATTAGATCAAAAGGGATTTTTAATTTTTTTGATAATTTTTTCCCTACAGGAACCCCTCCAGATGGAACAGCAAGTATGATACTGTTTTTATCAATGAAGTCTTTAATAAATTCTGCAAGCCTTTCTCCTGCTTCTTCTCTGTCTTCAAAGATATAAACCTTGTTTTTAAGCCTGTCATCATAAATAAGTTTTCCCATACAATAAATATATAAACTCAGCAGTAAGGAGGATCAAATTGATTGTTGTTCTGCAGAGGGTAAACAGATCCTGGGTGGAGATTGACGGGAAGGTTGTAAGCGAGATAGGAAGGGGAATAAACATACTTCTTGGAGTTGTGAAAGGAGATACAGATGAAGACATAGATAAACTTGTTAAAAAAATACCTTTTCTCAGAATATTTGAAGATGAAAAAGGAAAGATGAACCTCTCTTTAATTGATGTTGGAGGTGAGGCTCTTGTCATATCCCAGTTTACCCTTGCAGGAAATGTAAAAAAAGGAAGAAGACCATCTTTTGATCAGGCTGAACAGCCTGAAAAGGCGAAACAACTTTATGAGCTTTTTGTAAAAAAACTTTCAGAGTATCTGCCTGTCAAAACAGGTGTTTTTGCAGCAGATATGAAGGTTTTTATAGAGAATGACGGTCCTGTAACATTTGTTATAAATTCAAAGGATCTTTAGATGATCTCATGTAAGGGTATGTCGTCCTCAAGAACGGGAAAGTCTTCCATTTTTCTGCCGAAGGCTGTTTCAAGAAATGTGTTGCTCCACCAGTTTATGCTGTATTTTTTTATGTGATTTCTCAGCCCTTTCATCATTTTTTTCTTCTGATCCTCCTCCATTGTTAGTGCTCTATAAAGGGAGAGTGCTGTTCCTTCAAGATCGTACGGATTTATCAGGATTGAGTATTCATGTATCTCCGTTGCTGCACCTGCAAACTCACTGAGCATCAGGATACCTTTTTCATCAATATTTGATGCGGCATACTCCTTCCCTATCAGGTTCATTCCGTCTTTTATAGAGTTAACCCAGCATACATCAGAATACCTGTAGTATCTGATCTGTTTTTCAAAATCAAGCCTTTTTGCTATGTAATGGACAGGTGTCCACCTGTCTGTCCCAAATCTGCCGTTAATATCGCTCACAAGATGTTCAAACTCAACCTTTAACCGGTCGTATTCAGGAAGTTTTTTTATGTTTGGGGCAACAGACTGAACAAGTTTTACCTTACAGTGGAACTGGGGATATTTTTCAAGGAAGTATCTGTATGCTTTAAGTTTGTGTATAAGACCTTTTGTGTAATCAAGCCTGTCTATCCCGAGGATTATTTTTCTTCTTCTGTCTATAGGCTTGGCTTTTTTAGCTGATTTTTCATACTTTTCAAAATCTATGCTGATCGGAAAAACACCTATCTTTACCTTTCTGCCTTTGTAGGTTATCTCTGTTATAGGTTCCTTAACCTGTATGTTAATCTCCTCAATAAGCTCATTTATACAGTCAAGGAAGTTTTTCCTGTCTATGTATGTGTGGAATCCGATGAGGTCGTACTGGAGCAGTCCTTTAAGAAGATCAATCCTCCACGGTATCTTGAAAAAAAGTTCAGGATTTGGGAAGGGTATGTGTAAGAAAAATGCCGTTTTGTTTTTCACATTAAGCTTTTTCAGATACTCTGGAAGAAGAAAAAAATGGTAGTCATGGACCCATATCAGATCATCTTTATGGACAAGACCTTTTATTATCTGGGCAAACTTTTTGTTAACTGATCTGTAAGCATTCCAGTACTCAGGTTCAAATCTGGCATAGGCCTGAAATGTGTGGAATAACGGCCAGATAATACCGTTGGAAAAACCATCAAAAAAGTTTTTCCTTTCTTCTATGGAGAGGGGTATAGGGTAAAGGATAAAACCCTCTTTACTTCCCTCCGAGATTATTATCTCTTTTATCTGTTTTGTCAGTTTTTCTGTCCCTGCCCAGCCTATCCAGATTGCCTTCCTTTTGTAAAGAGCCTGCTTAAGGGCTGTTACAAGACCTCCGGGACTTATCTTGGCTTTATATCCTTTTTCTTCCTTCTGCAGATGGATAGGAAGGATCGCAGAGACAACTATTAATCTTTCCATTATCCCTCCTTTTGATACCTGCTTTCCCTCGCCCTAAAAATTAATTTAATAGGAGCTTTCTCAAAACCAAGTATCTGCCTGAGGTTGTTCTCAAGAAACCTGATGTAGCTTTCTTTAAAACCCTCCGGATAGTTAACAAACAAAAGAAAACATGGGGGTTTACCTTCAAGCTGGGTTCCGTAATATATTTTAAGAGGTTTTCCCCTGAATGATGGTGGGTGTCTGAGCGACAAAATCTGCTTTACAGCTCTGTTTAACTGTCCTGTTCCAACCCTTTTCCATGCCTGATTGTAAACATCTATAATCTCTTTTAAAAGCTGTTTTATACCTTTTCTTTGTGTTGCTGAAACAAATATAACAGGGGCGTAAGGAATAAAGTAAAGCTTCTCTCTTACCTGATTTTTTATCCTGTTTAGAACCTCTTTTTTCTGTGGAACGGCATCAATCTTGTTTATAACTATAACTGCAGGTTTTGTGTATTTCTGAATAAGATGGGCTATTTTAGTGTCCTGTTCTGTTGCCCCCTCTTTTGCATCTATCACATGAACAACAACATCAGCTTTTTTCAGAGCCTCAAGGGTTCTGCCGACGCTGAAAAATTCCACCCCGTAATCAACTCTGGACTTTTTCCTGAGCCCTGCCGTGTCAAGAAAAAGAAACCTGTTTCCCTCCCACTCAAAAAGGGTGTCAACAACATCTCTTGTTGTTCCCGGAATGTTTGAAACAACAGCCCTTTCCTCTCCCAGTATTGCGTTGAGGAGTGAGGATTTGCCTGCGTTTGGTTTTCCGACTATAGCAACCTTTATCAATCCCTTTTCTTCTTTTTCTTCCTCTTTCTGTGCCTCAACCTCATACTCCGGTATGTGGTTCACAATCTCATCAAGAAGTTCTGCAACACCTGTTCTCTGGATTGAAGAGACAGGAATTACCTTTTCAAATCCAAGCTCATAAAACTCATACGCCCTGTCTTCCTGTGATGGGTTGTCTATTTTGTTTACGGCAACTATAACAGGTTTGTCGGTTCTTCTTAGAAGATCAGCTATTTCTCTATCTATTTCAGTAATTCCCTCTTTTCCGTCAACCACAAAAACAAAAAGATCAGAAAGTTCAAGCTCTTTCCGTATCTGGTCTAACAGATAAGGGGCAAACCTGTCCTGATCCTCCTGAACATATCCTCCGGTATCTACAAGTTCAAAGGACATACCTTTCCATTCTGCTGTGGCTACAATTCTGTCTCTTGTAACTCCAGGTATGTCCTCAACAATGGCTTTTCTTTTCCCTATTATTCTGTTGAATAAGGAAGACTTACCTACATTCGGTCTTCCGATAATAGCTACTCTAAACATTTTTTCTCCTTGAAACGATATGAAATTTGTATAAAATTTTTAAGAAATATTAAACATTCTAAACAAAGGGGATAAAGCTATGTTTAGAAATCTTTTGCTAATCTTAATTATACCTTTTTTTGCAGCAGCAGGTATAACAAAAGGAGAAATAGAATTTAGGTCTGAAAAGGATTTTTTCAACAAGTCTGAAAATGTCTGTTTTTATCTGAAAAATAATTCTGAGGAAGATATTTATCTGCCTTCATCTGCTCCGTGGGCTGTTTTTGAGGATAAACAGTTTGAAAAGGTTGTTTTTTCTCCTGTTGCCACCCAGTCTATAGTAAAGATAAAACCCCATCAGTCTAAAAAATGGTGCTGGGAGCAAAAAGATTTTAAGAATGAGCAGGTTCCTTCTGGGGAATACACCATAAGGCTGACTGTTTTTAAGAAAGGAAAAAGGATATTTTTAACATCTATGGTAAAAATAAATAACTCAATGAAATGAAAATAATCCTTTTTATTATTCCTTTACTGCTCTTTTCATGTAGCGTAAAACATCAAGGGAAAAAATGTCCCGATTACATAAAGGGCAAAGCCTCATTTTATGGAAAGAAGTTCCATAGAAAAAAAACAGCAAGCGGTGAGATTTACAACATGTACAGATATACAGCAGCCCACAGATACCTTCCTTTTGGAACAGTTCTTCTTGTGAAAAACCTTAAAAACGGAAAATCTGTTAAGGTAGTAATAAACGACCGGGGACCATTTATTAGGGGAAGGGTGCTGGACCTGTCTTATACAGCTGCAAAAAAGATAGATATGCTTAGAGAAGGGGTGGTTCCGATAATTGCAAAGGTATTAAGGTGCGGAAGGTGAGTAGATCACATTTTTTGAAAAACACATTCTTTTTTTCCGCTGCCACTTTTATCAGCAGAATTTTAGGTTATCTGAGAGATGCAGCAGTTGCCTACATATTCGGGGCAAACCCCCTTACAGATGCATTTTTTGTTGCATGGAGGATACCAAATACATTACGACAGCTTGTTGCTGAAGGAAGTTTTAACGCAGCTTTCATACCGATATTTTCTGAACTGACAAAAAACAGTCCGGATAATGCGAAAAGATACCTATCATCACTTTTTTCAATCTATACATTAATTCTCTCTGTTATCACTGTTTTTGCTGTTGTTTTTTCAGATTTTATTGTAGGGATAATAGCCCCGGGTCTATCAGAAAAAGGAACACTTGAGGAGGCTTCTACCCTTTTAAAAATAGTTTTTCCATATCTTATTCTTGTTGGCTGGGTATCTTTTTTTATGGCAGTTTTAAACACAAAGGACAGATTTTTTATCCCTGCCGTATCTCCTGCTGTTTTAAATCTGTCTTTTATATTTTTTGCTTTTATGCTTTCCCCTTATTACGGTATTTACTCTCTTGCATTTGGGGCTGTTGTTGGAGGGGTTCTTCAGGTTTTAATCCAGATACCCCTTTTGATAAAAGAAAGGATACAGATAAATCTTTCCTTCAGTCTTCTTCCTGAGATAAAAGAGACGTTCAAAAGGCTAATCCCTGCATTTGCCTCATTTGGAGTCAGCCAGTTTGCTTTTATTGTTGATACTGTGATCGCCTCATTTCTTGTTGGTGGGGCGATCTCTTATCTTTATTATGCCAACAGGATATTTCAGCTTCCCATAGGGATTTTTGCTATTGGTGTTGGGAATGCTCTCCTTGTTTCGCTGTCAAAACACAGATCCGAGAACAATACAACGGCCTTTATAAATGATCTGAATACCGGACTTAGATTTGCTGTGTTTATATCTGTTCCTGCAACTCTTGGTATGATAATACTTGGAAAAGAGATAATTACAGCACTCCTGCAGAGGGGAAGTTTTTCTTCTTCTGATACAGAAATGACATACTTTGCCCTGATTGGATACTCTATAGGTCTTACAGGATATGCTCTTACCAGACCTTTAAAAAGTGCATTTTTTTCTGTGGGAGATACAAAAACCCCCCTGTACTCAACGATTTTCGGACTTTTAGTCAGTATAATCTTAGCATTAATCTTTGGGTTTTTACTGGACTGGGGTGTTTTTGGACTTGCTCTGGCATCCTCAGCTGGAGGTATATCAGGATTTTTTTATCTATACTTTTTTTCCAATTTTAAAGTGGATTTGCCAGAGCTTTTAAAAACACTGCTTAAAACACTTTTTTCCGGTATGGTTATGGTTGTTTTTATTCTTATTTTGAAGGAAACCACAGAAAGTATTTATCTGCAGGTTTTTGCAGGTGTAGTATTAGGAGCATCTGTGTATTTTCTAACATCTTATTTAGTAAAGGAAAAGTCAGCACTGTTTTTTGCAGATGCAGTAAGAAAAAAGCTTATTCATCGATAAGCTGTTTTATGTCCTCCTTTCTCAAAACTCTGACAATACTTGTGGATCCAGAAACGCCTCCAACAAAGCCTAAAAGTGCTATGGTTATATCATTTTCGGCGAAATCTTCTTTGTACGCCTTTTTAACAAAGCTTTTGAGCATCTGATCTGTGTTCAGATTTTCACCGATTATCATGTACGGTCTAACACCCCAGACTATGTTCAGTCTTCTGAAAGTCTTAATATCATGTGTTATTCCCAGTATCTCACATTTTGGTCTGAACTTTGCTGCATTTATTGCCGTTTTTCCTGATCTGGTAAAGGAGACTATAGCTCTGGCATTAAGATCCTTTGCAAGACTGCTTCCTGCAGATGCTACTGCTGTTGTAACATCATCATCAACGGGCATGTTTTTATAAAAGGGATATATCTTTTCTGTCTCCTGTATAGTTCTTTTCATCACTTTGACAGCCTCTACAGGATACTTTCCTACAGCTGTTTCGTCAGAAAGCATCACAGCGTCAGTTCCGTCAAGGACGGCGTTTGCTATGTCAGAAACCTCTGCCCTTGTAGGTCTTGGTGATGTCAGCATTGACGTCAGCATCTGGGTTGCTGTAATCACAGGTTTTCCTGCATTATTACATTTTGATATTATCATTTTTTGGAGGACAGGGACCTTTTCCATGTCTATCTCAACACCAAGATCACCTCTTGCCACCATTATTCCGTCGGACACTTTTATAATGTTGTCTATATCATCTATAGCCTCATGTTTTTCAATCTTGGCAAATACAGGAGCATCTCCTTTTGCCTGTTTGATAAATTTTTTTGTGCTGATCACCTCATCTGCAGACTTTACAAACGATAAGGCGATTATGTCCACCCCTATTTTAATTCCGAACTTTATGTCCTCCCTATCTTTTTCTGTTAAAGCCGGAATGTCTATTTTTACGCTGGGAAAGTTTACCCCTTTTCTTGATGAGATCATACCCCCAACAATAACCGTTGTAAGAACACCTTCTTTGGTTTTTTTTATAACTTTCAGCCTTATCATACCGTCTGATATGTATATTCTGTCTCCTTCTTTCAGTTTATCTATGATCTCAGGGTGGTTTAGGCTTATTTTTTCTTTATCCCCTACCACCTGATCTTTTACTATCCATATCCTGTCTTCATAATGAAGATAAAAAGGCTCTTTAACATCACCTATCCGGATTTTCGGACCGGAAAGATCCTGAAGGACGGCAACTTCTCTGCCTAACTGTTTTGAAACCTTTCTTATCCGGTCCATGTTCTGGCTGTGTGTTTGGTAATCTCCGTGTGAAAAATTAAATCTGAAAACATCAACCCCTGCTGTGATCAATTTTTCAATCATCTCTTCAGAGGAGGTAGCCGGTCCTATTGTTGCTACTATCTTGACTTTTTTCATGATGGCACCATTTTAATTGTGATTATATTTAATTATATAATAATAGTTATTATTTAAGATTGAATTTTAGTGTAAGTTTATAATATAATGTTAATATTCAAATTTTTGTTTTTTAGTTATATATGGTTTATATCATGGTTTTTTAACATAATAAAATAAATAATTAATAAGAAAATAAAAATATTATGAAGGTGGCAGCAGATGGAAAAAAATATAAAAAGAAGGAACACTCATCAGAGAAAAGTAATCCTTGAAATTTTAAGATCAACGGATATTCATCCAACAGCAGATTGGATCTATGAGAGGGCAAGGCAGGTTATTCCTAATATAAGTCTGGGTACAGTATACAGAAATCTGAAAATACTAAAGGATGAAGGGCTTATTCTGGAACTGAACGATGGAAAGCAGAGTAGATTTGATGGTAGGATTGATCAGCACTTCCATTTTAAATGTATTAACTGTAATAGCATTTATGACATTGATAATAAACAGATAATAAATGTTGAGTACAATGATCTTCAGAAAGAAGGTTATCAGATACGCAGTTTTGATGTCATCTTTTCCGGCATATGCCCAAAATGTAACGGAAATCAGAATTGAAAAAAATTGTAAGTCCCATAAACAAAAGACCTGATAGGCTTCCCCCTGGACAGTTCTGGAGCAATAGGCTTCATGTGCTTGGTATATCCGAACCACCTGAGATAGATCTTTCTGAATACAGACTGCATATTTTTGGTGAGGTTGAAGAGCTGGCTGTACTTTGCTGGAATGATATTGTAAGCTTAGAGCCTGTTGAGCTGACAGCAGATTTTCACTGTGTTACAGGATGGAGCTGTCCTGATGTAAAGTGGACAGGATTTCATGTTGATCAGATAAAAAATCTGGTTAAGCTTAAGCCGATAGTCAGATCAGTAATGATCCATTCCCTTGATGGTTATACCACAAACATTCCGGTAGAGTACTTTTTTGATGAAGATGTTATTTTTGCATATAAACTGTTTGGTAAACCCCTTCCGTCAGATCACGGCTACCCTTTAAGGCTCATTGTTCCTAAACTTTACTCCTGGAAAAGTGCAAAGTTTGTTCATAAAATACAGTTTATGGATAAAGATCTGCCCGGTTACTGGGAGCAGAGGGGTTATCACATTCTTGGAGATCCCTGGAAAGAGCAGAGGTATGCAGAAAGATCTTATTAGCAGACTGAAAAAGGAGCTGTACAATCTTATCTCTATTCCTTCCCACAGGGACTGCGACAGGATAAACCGTTATATCAAAGACAGGCTTTCATTTATCAGCTTTAAAGATCAGCCTGTTGGAAAAAGAAATCTTTACAATATCTACAGCATATCCCCAGAAAAACCTGTTTTAATAAACACACATGTTGATACTGTTCCTCCTATGAGTATGAAAGATCCCTTTTCTCCTGTCGAAAAAAACGGAAGAATTTACGGCAGGGGAGCCTGCGATACAAAAGGATTAATAGCTTCCCTCATAATAGCCCTTGAGGATTTTAAGAAAAACAATCCTGAAAGTGATATTCCTGTGTCAATCGCATTTACTGTTGATGAGGAGGAGAACACAGCTCTTGGATCTGAAAGGCTTGTTGAGGTTCTGGACGGGATAACATCTGCTGTAGTTCTTGAACCTACTTACGGTAAAGTGTGTACAAAACAGATGGGATCTTATGAATTCAGGCTGAAAGTAAAAACTCCATCGGCACACGGAT
>JALVEY010000062.1 GCA_027030485.1 Persephonella sp. | reverse complement strand
TTTGCTCTAAAACTAAAGGATTTTGTATATCCAGTAAAAGTATGCCCTGAGGTTGAGATAGGTCTTGGTGTGCCAAGGAAAAAAATTTTTCTACTAAAAATAAACGGCTGCAGAGTTATTCAGGAAGAGACAAAAGCTGATTTTACATCTGATCTTAACCGTTTTTCAAAAAACTTTCTAAAATCCCTTAAAATAGTAGACGGCTTTTTCCTAAAATCAAAATCCCCAAGCTGTGGTGTGTCCGGAGCAAAAACCTACAAAAATCCTGATAGAACAGGTTACATAGGGAGAAAGACAGGTTTATTTGCTCTGAATGTAAAAAAATATTTTCCTTACTATCCTGTTGAAGACGAGATTAGGCTGAATGATTTTCACAGAAGGTATTATTTCCTAACAAGACTTTACATTCTTTTTTATGGAAGGAGCAGAGGGTATGATTTTGTTTTAAAAAATTATCCGCATATTCTGAATCTGTTTAATAAAAGCAGATTTGCAGATTTTGAAAAAAACCCTGATAAAAAAAATCTTCTGAAGATCTTCAGCTCACCCTTTACCCAAAAGGTAGCTGAAAAAAAGGTGAGAAACTTCAGGGAGAAGATCTTAAACGATCCGGATTTCAGGAAAAGCTATGTTATATTTCCCTATCAGCTTATTGAATAAACACATTCTTAAGAAACATTGTGGCATAAGCCCCTTTTGGAAGAAAAAAGTTAATCCTGCCGTTTTTTATCTGGATGTTCTCAGCCTTTAAAAAAGTTTTTCTATAGTCCCCTTTGATCTTGAGCTGTTTTAGTCTGCAAAGCATATCTTCAAAAGTAAATTCCTCTTTTTCAAGCACATACCTGTAAATATCCGCCTCCTTATCGGAAAGTTTCACCTTATACCCTAAGATAGGAAAAAATCTGGGAAAGTTTTCCATAAGATCCTGATAATCTGTTTCTGGAATAAAAAACTTTTTTCCTTTTTCAACAACATAATAACCTGTGTAACTCTCCTTAAGTAAAACCATAACAGCCTTATTCCACAGATGGGAAAGGTAAGCATCAAGATAAAAGTTTTCCTTCCAGCTGAGCATCTTCCAGCTGATGCCTTCTTTCAACTGTTGTAAAACCTTTTTCCCTTTTTCTGTGTTTCTGCTTATTCTCTGAAGATCATAGTAGTTAATAAACCACCTTTTCTCTGAAATGGTATGACCTTTTAGTAATACTGAAAAGAGATTTCCCTTTAGGTTTCCTATTCTCACCTTTTTTCTGATTTTTCCGATAAATATCAGCCCAAAAAAATTATCATTTTTCTTTTCAAAAACAGCTTCACCGAGAAACCTTGGTGATGAAACATATTGGAATGTGATTGCATTCTTATCCTTCAAACCTGCATAGCTCAGATTAAACCTTCTTGCCACCTCCTGAGTGTTAAACCCTCTTTTTACAAGTCTGTAAAGATAAAAATTTCCCCTTTCCACAAGATCAAAATTAGAAACTTCACTTACAATAAAATCCTCAGGTTTTTCTTTTACATTCCAGCTAAAATGAACCTCTCTCATACTCTCGCCGTTTTGAAAAATATATAAAGTGTAATATAATAACACTTTGAAAAAAGTCAGGAGGATTTGAATGAAAATACCAGCAAGGCTGGTAGAAAGAATAGTTAACAACATAGTTAGAGAGCTAACAGATAAACATTACATAGAAGCTGAGAATGAAGAAGAGTTTAAAAAGGCTGTTTTTGAAATAATAAATAAAGCCATAGAAGAAGAAAAAGAGATTGAGGAAGAAGCGGAAAAGCTTGTTGAACAGCATATGCATCTGATTGAGTCAGAAGACATAAGATACAGAACAGCGGTTATGAAGGTAAAAGAAAAGCTTGCTGAAGAGAGGAATATTCATCTTGATCCTGAAGAAAGAATGAACCAGATAGCCCATAAAATCAAAAAATACATAGAGACAGAAAACTCAATAGAGATTTTTGAACATCCAAACAAAATAAGAAGAAAGATATTTGAGATACTAAAACAGCTTGTAAAAGAAGAAAAAGAGATAGATAGAGAGGTCAGACAGAGAATCAAATCTTACTCAAGGAAAATTCTTGAAGGAACTCCAGAGTGGAGGATTCTTTACAACAGAATTTATGAAGATGCATTAAAAAGAAGGGGTCTTCTTTAAGGTCTAACACAGGGCCTGAGTAATAAATAACCTTATAATGATTGCAGTGATAACTTTTAGGAGGGTCTATGCCTGAGCTCAGATACAACAGGCTTAATAATCTTTGGGTAATAATATCAAAAGAGAGGGCAAAAAGACCCCACGATTATCCGGTTGAATGGAGAAAGGAAGTGGGAGATCCTGCAAAATGTCCCTTTGAACCGGGTAAGGAAAACCTTACTCCACCTGAGGTTTATGCCGTCAGAGAACCTGGGACAAAACCAAACACCCCTGGATGGAAAATCAGAGTAATACCTAACAAATATCCGGCTTTAAAACCTGAAGAGCCTTTTTTTAGGGAGTCTGAAGACATACACGACAGAATGGGTGGTTTTGGATACCATGAGGTAATTATAGATACTCCCGACCACTTCAGACATTTTCACAACTTTACAGTTTCAGAAATCCAGATGATCCTGTATGTATACAGAGAGAGGATGAAACAGCTCTACCAAAATGAGAATATATACTATGTTCAGATATTCAAAAACCACGGAAAGGAAGCTGGTAAAAGTCTTTACCATTCCCATTCCCAGCTTGTTGCCCTCCCAAGAATTCCTAAAAGAATTGATACCCAGATAGCACAATGTAGAAATTACTTCAGAGAAAAGGAAAGATGTTTTTTATGTGATGAGATAAAGTATGAGTTAAAACAACAGATAAGAGTTGTTTATGATAATTATAGATTTACAGTTTACACACCTTTTGCCTCTGCTTTTCCTTTTGAGATGAAAATAGTCCCGAAGTTCCATTCCAGCGACTTTACAAAAACAACAGATGAGGATCTGACAGATCTTGCAGAGGCTTTGTTTATCGCTGTCAGAAAACTTTCAAAACTTTTTGAAAATCCCCCTTTTAATATGATACTTCACACATCTCCTCCCTTTAGAGAAATCCCTTGGGATCCTGATTATTTTTATAATATTAATAAATTTTTTCACTGGCATATAGAGATACTTCCAAGAATGGCGATACATGCAGGGTTTGAACTTGGAACAGAATT
>JALVEY010000061.1 GCA_027030485.1 Persephonella sp. | reverse complement strand
GTATGCCTGTTTTTGATTCTGTTGAAGAGGCTGTTGAAAAAACAGGAGCAGACTGCTCTCTTATATTTGTTCCACCTCCGTTTGCAGCTGATGCGGTGTTAGAATCCGTTGATGCCGGTATAAAAACCGTTATCTGTATAACAGAAGGAATTCCTGTTAATGACATGATACCTGTAAAAAATTACATAAAAACCTACTACCCTGACACTGTTTTGATAGGTCCAAACTGTCCTGGGGTTATAACTCCCAATGAAGCAAAAATAGGCATAATGCCGGGGCACATATTCAAAAGAGGAAAAGTGGGAATTGTCTCAAGATCAGGAACACTGACATATGAAGCGGCGTTCCAGCTTTCAAACAGGGATATAGGACAATCTACAGTTATAGGAATTGGAGGAGATCCTGTTCCTGGAACAGTTTTCTCAGATGTTCTCAAATGGTTTCAGGACGATCCAGAAACAGAAGCGATCGTTATGATAGGTGAGATTGGAGGAACGGCAGAAGAAGAGGCTGCTGAGTTCATAAAAGAGTATGTTACCAAGCCAGTAGTTGCATATATAGCAGGAGTTACGGCACCTCCAGGAAAAAGAATGGGTCATGCCGGAGCTATAATCGCAGGCGGAAAAGGAACAGCAGAGGAAAAATACAAAGCTCTTGAATCGGCAGGAGCGACCACTGTGAAGAATATATCCTTTATAGGCGAAGCTGTGGCAGAAGTTCTAAAATAAAAATAGCCCCTTCGGGGGCTTAATTAAATAAAGTTTTTTTAATATTTTCCATTAGAAAGTCTACTTCATCTATTATTCTATATCTCATATCATCGAGCATCCAGAAAAGGGTTGAGGACAGTATAGTTCCAATAACAACCCTTACGCCAAACTCAGGATCTATTTTTCTAATTTCTCCATTCTTTATTCCATCAATTATGATATCTTTTATTCCTTCTTTGTAAAAAGAAACAGTATCTTTGAGGCTTAATTTCTTTTCAGGATCGCCAAAATAAATAACATCAGAAAAAACAATCCGTGGGAGTATTTTTGTCCTTTCAAGTAATCTAAAATGCTCTGTAAGAATTATTCTTATTTTATCTTCTGATGTTTTACCTTTTTCTGCTTTTTCAATCACTTCTTTAAGTAAATCTTTTAGGTGTTTCAGATAGTAGATTATCATTTCATCTTTGTTTTTGAAGTACTTATATATAGCAGGCTGTGAAACACCAAGTCTCTTAGCAACCTCAACGGTTGAAACTTCTGATAAACCTTTTTCTGCTATTATTTGTGAAATTACATAAAAAACCTCTTCTTTCCTCTCCTTCACACTTTTCCTTTTCTTCACGGTAATTCCCCTATCCTTTTTTTAAATTAATTTAATAAAAAAAGTTGCATTGTGCTAACAACTGAATTATAATAAAGTTATAGTAATATAACAAGGGTGATTAATGGTAATAACAATTTTGCTTTTTCTTATCAGTGTAGGATTTGCTTTCTCTGTTGATTTAAACACTTTAATTGATCAGGCTTTAAAAAATAGTCCTTATATTCTGGAAAAAAAGATAGATCTGAGGATAGGGAAAATTTCTGTTGAAAAATCAAAAAGAAAAAGATTTGGACAGATTAACCTGTATGGCTCATTTAACAGATATGAGAATTCCCGCATCCTGTACCCTATGTCTGCACCTGTGAATATACACAGTATCGTAGGGGCTGAAAACCAGACCATAGCAGGCATTTCATACATAGTTCCGATTTTTACAGGGTTTAAGATAAAACGAGATATTGCTATCTCCAAAATCTCAAGAGAGATAAAAGAGATTGATCTTTCATTATCAGAACAAATGGTAATTTTTAACATTAGAACCCTTTACCTAAAGATCCTTTCTCTGGAAAAACAACTTTACTCTGCAAAAGCATACAAAACCTCTCTCCTAAAGTTGAAAGATAATATACAAGAATCTGTAAAGTTAGGGAGAAAACCTGAGATTGATCTCTTAAAAGTTCAGTATAGACTTGAAGATATTGAATATAAGTTAAAAAAGATAAAAAACAGTATAAAAACTTTAAAATCTGCACTAAAAACATTTATTGGAGATCAGCGCATAGACCTTTCAAACCTGAAAGATGTAAAACCTACTAAAAAAATTATTCTGGATAGGGATTTTTATCTAAATAAGATAAAAAATCTGAAAAAGATCAAAAAGATAGATCTATTTAAAGAGGTGTCCCGCCAAAAGATGTTTACAGTAAAAGGAGATTATCTACCTGAGATATACTTCAAAGCCTCAACCCAGAGAAATATGGGAAACAGTCAATACAAAGACCTGTGGCAGATTGGCATTTTCGTAAACTACAGTCTTTTTGATTTTGGAGTTAGAAAAAACAGATATATACAATCAAAACTTGATGTTAGGAAGAAAAAAATTCAGAAAAAAAAGGCTGAGTTTGAGCTTATTAAAAATATTGATGAGGCTATAAACCGTATCAGAACATATCAGGCAAAAATTAAAGCCTCTGAAAAAAAGCTCAAGTATGCCCGGTCTGTTGAGCAGGCAGAAAAGGCAAAATATGAAGAAGGGGTTTCTGATCTGTATAACTACCTTTATGCAAAGGCAGAAAGATTTTCTGCACTGGCAGAGTATTATGATGCTGTTTACAACAGAGAGATAGCGATCTCTTATCTAATGTATCTGTTAGAGGAGCAAAGATATGAACAGAATAATTAAAATTTTTATTTTGTTGGTAATTATCACCTTTTTATTTTTAGCTGGTATTTTCCTTATACAGAAAAAAAAGGAAGAAATATCAAGAACTCCAACAGCCGAAATACCACAATATACAGTCAGGGGAAGTCGTGTAGAAAAAGGAACTATCTTGTTGACAAGAGATTTTTTAGGTGAGTTTAGACCTGAAAATGTTGTATTGGTGTCTTCCAACAAATCAGGATTCATAAAAAAACTTTACGTCAAAATCGGACAGAAAGTAAAAAAAGGACAGATTTTGTCTGTGATTGATGATACTCAGATAAAAAATCAGATAAAGAACCTTCAGATAGACCTACAAAATCTTGAACTAAAACTAAAATCTCTAAAAACAAAAGAAAAAGCGGCAAAAATCCTTTTTATCACAAAGGAAAATATTTATAAAAGAGATAAAAGGCTACTTGAAAAAAAGGCTATATCAAAGGAAAAGGTTGAAAAAAGCTATTCATCTTTTCTTCTTGCAAAATCCCAGCTTGAAGATGTCCAAACAGAGATACAGACTGTTAAGAACAGAATAAAACAACTGAGTAATGAACTGGATACATTAAAAAATACCCTTCTGTATCTGAAAATTAAATCACCTGTTGATGGTATCATCCAGGACATATTTCTCAGAGAAGGAAATCTTGCTTTACCGGGAAAACCTATCATGAGGATAGAAGAGACAAAAAGGTATGAAGTTGTTGTTAAAGTTCCGTCAGATTACCCTGTAAAAGAGGGAGATCCAGTTAGGATAAGATTTAATGGTAATGCTAAAGGTTATAAAGTTTCCATTGTATACCCTTCATCATCTAATTTTCTAAAAGTTGTAAAGATAAAACTAACAGAAAAACCTGAAGGGATGGTTTCAAACAGTCTTATAAATGTTTCCTTTGTTAAGGAGATTGAAGGCTTTATAGTCCCCAAGAATGCAGTTTTAAATACCACCTCTGGAAGTTATGTTCTTACTGTTTTAGATGGAAAATTTAAAAAAATCCCTGTGGTTGTTAAAGGAATAAATAAAAAGTTTGCGGTCGTCTCAGGTGATATAAAAGAAGGAATAATAGTAGCTGTTGCTGAACAAAACAAACTGAGACTCCTATCAACAGGAAAAAAAGGTAAGATAATTCTGGAGAAGAAAGAATGATCTTTTTGGACAAATTACTGAGGAGACCTCACTTTATACTTTCTGTTATTCTTTCTCTTTCTTTTTTAGGTATAGTAGGTTTTTTTGATATAAAGCAGAAATTATTTCCTGACACAAACAGACCTACAGTATCTGTCGTTATCGTTTATCCCGGTGCTTCAGCTAAAGATGTTGCAGAAAATATTGCAATCCCTGTGGAAAAAAAACTCTACACTATAGATAAAGTCAGAACGATCTCATCTGTTTCAAAAGATGAAGTCTGTGTTGTAACCGTAGAGTTTGAATATGAAAAGGATATAGAAAAGGCGGTTGTGGATGTTCAGAATGAGATAAACAAAATAAGATCAGATCTACCAAAAGGTATTAAAGAGCCTCAGATACACAAAATAACAGGAGCTACACCTCCGGTCCTTGTTATTTCTGTGTACCCAGAAGATAAAAATCTATCCCTGACAGATCTAAGGCAGATAGCAGAAAACCAGATAAAAAACAGGTTATTAAAACTAAAAGAAGTGGCGAATGTGGATATTTTTGGTGGATACAAAAAAGAGATTTTTATTCAGATAGACAGGAAAAAATTAAATGAATACAATCTATCTATCTCAACTATCGTATCAAAAGTTCAGCAGATCAATAACGATATACCGGTGGGCATAATATCAGACAGCAATAACAGTTTTCTCATAAAGTCTATAAACAAGGCAAAGAGTATTGAAAATCTCAAAAACCTTTATATCACTCCATCAATAAAACTCTCAGATATAGCGGTTATAAAATACGACCACTACACAAACAGTTCCCTTTACTACGGAAACGGTAAACCTGCAATAGCCCTTGCCGTTCAGAGACAGCCAACCGGAGACGCTCTGAAAACTATTGATGCTGTTAAAAAATTAATCCCTCAACTTGAAAAAGAGTTTCCACAAATAGGGTTTGAAATATCTGATACACAGGAAAAGATAATAAGACTGAGCAACATAAATATGCTTGAAGCTCTGAGGGATGCCATAATACTGACTGCTATCGTAATATTTTTCTTCTTATCAAACATGAGACAGATGATTATAGCAGGACTGTCTATACCTTTTGTTTACAGCATAACTATTGGAATTATGTGGCTCCTTGGTATGGAGTTTAATATTGTAACGCTTACAGCTATTATACTTGCACTTGGAATGCTTGTTGATGATGCGGTTGTTATACTTGAAAACATAGAAAGACATCTGTATGAGTTGAAAGAGCCTGTAAAAGATGCGGTAATAAACGGAACAAAAGAAGTTGCCTTTGCTGTTTTGTCAGGGACTATAGCCACCTCTGTTGTTTTACTACCTATTCTTTTTGTTGGAGACTTCCCACAAACAATATTCAGACCCCTTGCCGGAACGCTTTTGATTGCCGTTATAGTTTCATACTTTGTCTCAATAACATTTATTCCTTTAATAGCCCCATACCTTCTTAAAAAAACATCAAGTAAAAATAAAATTGAGTTGATAACATACAGGATTTCTGAGTTTTTACTCAATCCTTTGAAAAACTTTTACGTGGAGGCTGTACAGCTGGTTTTTAAGAAAAAATTCCTGATAATTCCATATTTCACGTTGGTTTTAATACTTTTCGTTATCAGCGTAAAGGTAATACTTCCGATAGTTGGTAAAGAGATACTGCCTCCTATGGACACAGGTATAGTAAAAGGAGATATTACAGCAGATAGCAACCTTTCAATAAAACAGGTAGAGGGTATAGTTCAGAAAATCTCAGATATACTGAAAAAAGATAAAAATGTTAAGATGTTTTCTATCTCTGTTGGATCTGAACCAGGTGTCCTCAGTATGGGATCAGGAAAATCTCTCCAGTCCATAAGCCTGACTGTTCATTATATTGACAGATTTCACAGAAAGGAAAGTATCTGGGAAATAGAAAGAGATTTAAGGAAAAAAATATGGCAGATACCTGATATAAAATATGTAAGCATTTATGATTATGGTGCAACCCCTTTATCATCAATAAAAGGAAACCTTGATGTTAGAATAAGTGGGGAGGATCTTAAAATTCTTGACAGCATCGGTGATAAGATTTTTGAAATATCTCATAATGTTAAGGGAATAACATCAATTTCAAGAAGCTGGGATTATGATAAAACCGTTTATAATCTGAAAATTGATAATAAAAAAGCTCTAACTTATGGTCTAACACCATCGTCCATAGCGTCGCAAATCGCTGTAAAACTTAGAGGGGCTTATGTTTCCTTTTACAATGTAAAGAATGAAAATCCTATAAAGATAAGGTTGATCTTTAAAGAAAATCAAAGATCTGATTTGTCTGCATTAAAGGATTTTTACATAGACAGTTCTAAAGGAAAAATACCACTAACAGAACTTGTGTATATAGAAAAAATGACAGAGCCTACAGTTATAACACGGCAGGATCTAACATACACCCTTGATATTATTGGATACAGAGAAAAAGCTGCGATAACCCATATAGTTAATAGTTTCAAAAAAAATTTTGAAAGTTCAGGGGTTATTCTTCCTGAAGGTTATACCCTTTCTAATGAAGGGGACATAAAGCAGTTGACAGATTCCCTCAACAGAATGGTTAAAGCTATAGCTATAGGAGTAGTACTTTTATTCTTAGCTCTTGTTCCAGCATTCAGATCTTTTCTTTCCCCTCTTGCTGTAATCCTTGCAATCCCCCTTGCCCTTATAGGTGCTGCATGGTCAATATTAGGCATGGGCTATCATCAATCTATGTCTGGACTGATTGGTATTGTCCTTCTTGCAGGTATCATCACAAAAAATTCAATTCTTTTGATAGATTTTATACAGATAGCTATAGAAAAAGGAAATAATATTCAGAAGGCTATTATTGACAGTATTAAAATCAGAACAAGACCTGTTTTGATGACAGCATTCGGAACTTCTGCAGGTATGATACCTATCGCTTTAGGTTGGGCGTTGGGACTTGAGAGGCTTTCTCCTTTAGGGGCTGTTGCTATAGGAGGTCTAATTCTTGGAACATTTTTGACGCTTATTTATGTTCCTATTTTCTATTACATTCTTCACGAAATCAGAAAGAAATTCATTTCCTGAAACTTACACTTGATTTAAAAAATCAAACAGTGTTATATTTTATAAACCGATAAAAAGGTAAAGCCAAAACAATAAAAGGAGGAATCCGCTATGGCATTTGATTTAACAGTAAAGTATGCCGGTGAAGGTGGAGAAGGTGTAATCTCTGCCGGTGATTTTACAATGAGAGCAGCTTCAAACTTAGGGTATGAGGTTGTTACCTTCAAATCCTTTCCGGCTGAGATCAAGGGAGGTTATGCTCTTTCTCAGGTCAGGATGTCTGATGAGAAAATTCTTTCTCAGGGTGATGGATTTGATATACTCGTTGCTTTTAACGGTGAAGCGTATGAGGTGAACAAACCGCTCTTAGGCAAAGGGAAGGTTCTTATCTGGGATGGTCCTGAAGGTGGTGATTTTGAGCCTGATCTTGAAGAGTTAGAAAAAATGGGAGTTTTCGTTTATGCGGTTCCTATGTCAAAACTTGCTAAAGAAGAAGTTGGTGCATACATAACAAAAAACGTTATAGCTATGGCATCTGTTTTTGAATTGTTTGGATTTCCAATGGAAGTTCTGAAAAATGAGATCGTTAAAAAGTTTACTAAAAAAGGTGAAGATGTCGTTAACCTCAACTTCAAGGCTATTGAAGTGGCACAGAACTACATCAAAGAGCATATTAAAAAGATTGATCCATACAAAGTTCCAGGTCCACTGCCTAAGAAAGATGTTATTATTGTTGAAGGTAACGAAGCTATCGCCCTTGGTGCTGCGGTTGCAGGGGTGAAAGTGTTTGCAGCTTATCCTATTACTCCAGCTACAACTGTAGGAAATTATTTATCTCCTATCATACTCAAAACTGGAGGGTTTGTTTACCAGTCAGAAGATGAAATATCTTCAATGGCAGCGATCATAGGGGCATCATTCGCAGGTGTTAAAGCAATGACAGCAACCTCAGGACCTGGAATATCTCTGATGCAGGAACTTATTGATCTTGCATCTATGACAGAGCTTCCAACTGTTATTGTTGATGTTCAAAGAGCCGGTCCTTCAACAGGTATGCCAACAAAGCATGAACAGGCTGATCTTTTTGCTGCTGCTTTAGGGGGACACGGTGATGACCAGAGGGTTGTTATAGCACCAAAAAATGTTGAAGAAAACTTTTATCTCACGATAGAAGCCTTCAACCTTGCAGAAAGGTATCAGCTCCCTGTCCTGCTACTTACAGACGGTTCGCTCTCTTTAAGGGCTGAAGCGATACCTACACCTGATGTTAAGAAGATAAAAGAAAATCTGATTGAAAGGCCTGTTGTTAAAAAAGGAGAGGTAAAACCTGAAGAGATAGAAAATCTGTTCAGATATGCTATAACAGAATCTGGCATATCTCCTGTATTTGTTCCGGGAGTATCACCTAAACCATACACAGCTACAGGACTTGAACACGCAGAGAACTCAAGACCAAGAACCACACCTAACGAAAGAACAGTGATGATGGATAAAAGGTTTAGAAAGATCAAAAATATAGAACAGGAAAATCCTCACCTTGTTGAATGGGATCTTGGTGATCTGAAAGAAGGTGATAAAGCTGATATAGCTGTTGTTGCATGGGGACTGACAGCGTCTATAACACAGGAAGCTGTTAAGAGACTTAGAGATAAAGGATACAAAATAGCTGCCCTTTATCCGAAACTCCTTTACCCTGTTCCAAAAAATGCACTGGAAAAACTGTCTGAAATGGCAGACAAGATACTCGTTCCTGAAGCTTCATATCTTGGACATTTTGCAAGGTTTATGAAAATGTTTACAAACATACCGCAGGAGAAGATAGTACAGTTCAACATCTATAGAGGAGAACCATTTATTCCTAAAGAGATAGAAGAAAAAATACTTGAGCTTTTAGGTGAAAAGGTTAATGCATAATAAATTAAAAATTTAAAAAAACTGTTAAAAAGGAGGATTATGATGGATTATATAAGACTGGAAGAAAAACTCCCCCCAAAAGAGTACAGGAGTGATATAGAACCAACATGGTGTCCAGGGTGTGGAGACTTTGGTGTTGTTACAGCTTTAACGAAGGCTTTTTCTGAGGAAAGACTTGATCCTACAGCCATCACCTTAACGTCAGGTATAGGATGTTCTTCAAGACTTCCACTTTGGATGAATGCATTTGGTATTCACACAGCTCACGGTAGAGCCTTGCCAGCTGCTGTTGGTGCAAGACTTGCAAGACCGGATATTCCTGTTGTTGTTACTGCTGGAGATGGTGATATATTCTCTATCGGTATGGAGCATTTCCCCCACACTGCCAGAAAGAATTTTGACATCACCCTCATAGTGATGGACAACAGAATGTACGCTCTGACAAAAAACCAGACATCTCCAACCTCAAGACACGGATACAAAGGGTCTCTCAACCCTTACGGAAATATTGAAGATCCATTTAACACGATAAAGTTTGCGATCGCATCAGGAGCAACATTTGTTGCCCAGTCATACTCAGGAAACCCAAAACATCTTGCTGAAACAGTTGAAGCAGCGATAGAACACAAAGGTTTCTCATTTGTAAACGTTTTATCTCCATGTCCAACATTCAACAAGGTGGATACATTCAAGTACTACAAAGGAAGGCTGATTGATATAAACAAAGAGCTTGGACACGATCCTACAGATATGAAAGCCGCCCTTGAGCTTGCTTCCCATGTACTTGATGCTGACAACCCTGAACTTGAAGACGCAGAACCGTTCAAAGGTAAAAGACCTATAGGAATATTCTACAAAACCCAGAAGGAAACTTTTGAGGAGAGAATAGCCCAGCTTAAAGCAAAATTTGCACCTCCTTCAGGAGAGCCAAACTGGAACGAGATACTTTCACAGTATAGACCTTAAGAATCCAGGGCGCTTTTGCGCCCTTTTATGATATAAATCATTTTCCTTTCTTTTTTATTTAGGTAGATATACTACAAAAGATAGTAAAAGGAGAGATAAGATGAAAAAGCTTTACTTTTTAGTGGTTCTTATTGCTGGGTTCTTAGCTTTTTCCTGTACATCAAAGGAAGGATTCAAAAAAGAGCTTTCTGAAGGGGATATAAAGGTAGTTATAATCTCAGATCAGCCTCCACATGTTGGGATAAACAAATGGAAACTGAAAGTTTACCAAAACGGACAGCCTGTAACAGATGCAATGGTAAAAATCAACGGCTACATGCCCCCAATGCCGGGAATGCCCGAGATGAGTTTTGATTATCCTGTTAAAAAGGCTGGCGATTACTACCAGTCTGACGTAAATTTATCAATGGGGGGAACATGGCAGATCACCATCACAGTGGAAAAGGGCGGTAAAACACATAAGCTAAAATTTGGTTTTAATCTGTGAGGTGGATAATGATAGATTTTTTCAAAAAAGGGTTTAAAACCTTAAAGTTTAAAAAACAAAAACCCTCACCATTTGGAGATCTTGAGGAAAAGGTTATGGAATTTCTGTGGGAAAAGGGGAGCGGCAGCGTTAGAGAGGTGAGGCAGTATCTTGGGGAAAATAAGTTCGCACATACAACAGTTATGACAGTCATGGACAGACTTTATAAAAAAGGTATATTAAAAAGGGAGAAGGAAGGGAAAGGTTACAGGTATTACCCTGTTATCAGCAGAGAGCAGTTTGAGGCTGAAGTTGCAAAAAAAGTTGTAAAAGATATGTTGAAAAGTAGCCCATCAACGGCTGTAGCAGCTTTTGAGGGGCTGATAGAAGAACTGCCGGAAGAAGAGATAGACAGGATCAGAAAACTTTTTGAAGAGAAGATAAAAAATGAGAGCAAAAAGTAATTTGGTATTTTTGTTTTTCGGGTTGTTTTTTGTTTTTTATACAGTTCTTTATGTCTTTCTGCTTGAAAACATCAGCGTATGGATCGGCGACATAAAAGCCTGTTATTCTGTTATGGGTATAAACAGTTTTATTTTTAATCATTTCCATATTTTTATTTACTTATTTATCTTTCTGATAATGAGTTATTACATCTTTAAGGGTTTAACCTTCTTTTTAAAAACGGTGCAGGAAGTTTTAAAGCTGAAAAAACAGATAGAAAAACTGAGATTAAAAAACTTTAAAAACTTTGTGGTGATAGACACAGACATTCCGGTCTCTTTTAATTTTTTAAACAGTGTAGTAATATCAAGTTCTGTTTTAAAGATTTTAAACAGGGAAGAAAAAAAGGCTGTTTTTTACCATGAGATTGGGCATCTAAAAAATTATGACAGCATAAAGTTTTTCCTGTCAGAAATTATACTTTCCCTTTTACCTGAAAATTTAAAAAATCTTCTGAAAAAACAGCTTATAACCTTTTCAGAATTTTCTGCAGATATGTATGCACTGCAAAGGGTTTCAAAAAAAGACCTGTTTTCTGCAGTATTAAAATTAAAGGAAGAAAAAAATAAGTACCCTCAGGCATCAGCATTCATAGAAGAAAGATTTTTGTTTGCTTTTGAAAATAAGAAACAGAGGATAAACCCTTCTGTTTTAATTATACAGTTAATTCCTGCTGTTGTTTTTATAGG
>JALVEY010000060.1 GCA_027030485.1 Persephonella sp. | reverse complement strand
ATTTAATTTGACAGGGATTACCGTTTTTTGTATATTTAAAATAATTAAGATCTATCAATGGTTTCTTGTCAATAGAATAAGATATTGGTTGAAGGGGTTTTTAGAGTGCCTATGAGGAATTGAAACTGCTTGTCATCTATAGGTTTTTCTTCAACTATTTTGTGTTTTTAGAGTGCCTATGAGGAATTGAAACCAGGCTCTAAAAGTTCAATTTCTCCATCTTTTCTATTTGTTTTTAGAGTGCCTATGAGGAATTGAAACTTGGTCTTATGCTTGCTCTCAAATCAACAACCCACTGTGAGTTTTTAGAGTGCCTATGAGGAATTGAAACTGTCAGAGGTGATTAATGAAACTATTCAAATAACAGAAAACGTTTTTAGAGTGCCTATGAGGAATTGAAACCGGAATTGAGACGAAGTCTCAAGATGAAAAAATCAGTTTTTAGAGTGCCTATGAGGAATTGAAACTTCGGTTGGAAAGTAGCCACTATTCAATATACAGCTATAGTTTTTAGAGTGCCTATGAGGAATTGAAACATACTGCAATTACATTTTCACCTGTTCTCACTTTTTGTTTTTAGAGTGCCTATGAGGAATTGAAACAAATGAACCTTCCGAGGTTTATGCTTTTTTCAAGGAGTTTTTAGAGTGCCTATGAGGAATTGAAACCTGATTTTTTTGCTTCTTCAATGTTGCACCCGAGTATGTTTTTAGAGTGCCTATGAGGAATTGAAACTATCAGCCGAAACACCAGAAAGAATGCAGGGAATACACGGTTTTTAGAGTGCCTATGAGGAATTGAAACACCCAAACGAAGGGTTTAGCTGGGTAGCTTTTTCTACAGTTTTTAGAGTGCCTATGAGGAATTGAAACCGAGATTTTTCAGGAGGTCAGAGATGAGAGAGATTAAGTTTTTAGAGTGCCTATGAGGAATTGAAACCTCCAGTCCCAGTTCTTTTTTTAATTTTTTTCGTAGTTTTTAGAGTGCCTATGAGGAATTGAGTAGATTTATGCTTAGCTTGAAAGTCGTTTTTTGGAAAATCAATTTAAAAATATGGATAATCTTGAAGGGATTAACGGGACGCTTATATGGTATTACTACATCTGCCCAAGAGAAGTGTGGCTTATTGGACATTCTATAGAATCAGATCAGGAAAGTGATTTTCTGGTATTAGGACGGCATATTCATGAGATCTACTACAAAAGGCAAAAAAAAGAGTTTATTATAGACAACACAATAAAAATAGATATACTTCCTGATAAAAAAGTAGTAGGAGAAATAAAAAAATCATCTAAATTCTTAAAAAGTGCCAGAATGCAGGTTGCATTTTATCTTTATTACTTAAAACAAAAAGGAATAAATATGGAAGGGGAACTTCTATTTCCTGAAGAAAGAAAAAGAGAGAAGGTAATCCTAAGTAAAGAGATAGAAAATGAGCTGGAAAAAGCTGTTGAAAATATCAAAAAAATATTACAGGAAGACAAGCCTCCATCTCCTGTAAAGATCCCTTACTGCAAAAACTGTGCGTATAAAGAGATGTGCTGGAGCTGATAATGAAAAAACCGATCTATATTTTTAATGACGGTCAATTAAAAAGAAAAGATAACACACTCATCTTTATAAAGGAAGATCAGAAGAAAAACATTCCGGTAAATGCAGTTTCTGAAATACACATTTTTGGAGAGATTGATCTGAACAAAAGGGTGTTAGAATTTTTAACAAAAAATAAAATACCAATATTTTTTTACAACCATTACGGCTATTACATAGGCAGTTTTTATCCAAGGGAGTATCTAAATTCCGGATTTGTAATTTTAAAGCAGGCAGAGTTTTATTTAAATAAAGATGAGAGACTGTATCTTGCGAAAAGCTTCGTTGAAGGTGCTGTCCTAAACTTACTTAAAAATCTAAACTATTATAAAAGATCCAAAGAAGAATATATAAAGCCGTATATAGAGGAAATAGAGCAAAAACTAAAAGAGATAAAAGATAAAGAGGATATTCCATCATTGATGGCTCTTGAAGGTGAGATCAGAAAAAAGTATTATGAGGCGTTTAATGTGGTTTTAAACATCGGGGATTTTTATTTTGATAAAAGAACAAAACAACCTCCCGAAAATCCCCTCAATGCTCTTATCAGTTTCGGCAATTCTTTGCTTTATACGGTGGTTCTTGCACAGATTTACAGAACCCATCTTGACCCGAGAATAGGCTTTCTCCATCAGACAAACCAAAGATCATTTAGCCTTAATCTGGATATTGCAGAGGTTTTTAAGCCTGTTATAGTTGACCGTGTTATATTCAGTCTCATAAACAAGAAACAGATCCAGTTAAAACATTTTGATCAGGATATAGATTTTGTTTATCTAAATGACAAAGGAAAACAGATATTCATAAAATCCTTTGAGGAAAAACTTAATACCACCCTAAAATATAGGAATTTAGGTAAAGTCTCTTACCGGAAACTTATCAGGCTTGAGTGTTATAAAATTTATAAACATCTTTTTAGGGAAAGTGTTTACCGACCGTTTTTGATGAATTAGAGGGAAAGATGTTTATTATCCTTGTTTATGATGCAAATGAAAAAAGGGTTCAAAAATTTTATAAAATATGCAAGAAATATCTTGTACATGTGCAGAAGAGCGTATTTGAGGGGCAGATAACAGAGTCAGCTCTGCGGCTTTTAAAAGATGAGCTTCAGGAAGTGATGGATCATCAAGAGGACAGCGTTCTTATATACAAATTCAGAACCAAAAAGTATTACGAAAGGGAAACAATTGGTGTTGATAAGCCTTCCCACGAGGATCTGTTTATCTAAGTAGGTCTGTTATTTTGTGAAGGTTATCTTTTGTTAGAATGATCTCCCTGTCTGACAGTTTGCAGAAAATATCAATTTCTAACTTTTCAAGGCAGTCTTTTTCAGATTTTTCATTCATGTATTCCCCAAACAAAAAAGTATCCCCAACCTTAAGGGATAAAAGGGCGATTATAAGGGGTGCTTCTCTGCAGTCAGAAAGCTGAAACCATTTTATCGCTTCTGTAAAATGCCTTTCTGTGATATGTTTCAGTCCTGTTGCAAAGTTTTTCAGGCTTTCTTCTTTTAATTTTTCGGAAATCTTTTCAATCTCGTCAGGTGATAAAGTTCTTCCTTCTTTTTTTAATAATATCTGCAGTCTTTTTAATTTTGAAGGATCAACCATATCTGCCTTCTGAAAGGTTTTTTAAGAAATTTATCTGGTGGAATGTGTGTGGATTAAACCCCTTTTCCATAACCATGTCAATCGCTTTTTCGTAGGGAATACCTGAATGTATCAGATATCCTGCCAGAAATGTACCGCTTCTTGCCTGACCGTATTTACAGTGGACAACGATCTTTTTATTATCTTTTATCTCATCAATATACCGGTAAACAGCAAGAAAGTCTTCTTCAGGGATAATCTGGTACATATCAAAAGGTATTCTTATTACCTCAAATCCTATCTCTTTCTGTTTTTGTGCTATAAAATCGCCGTACTCCCCTTTGAGAAGGTTAATAACGAGATCAACCCCTTCTTCTTTCCACAAAATAAGCTCTTCAGGTTCAGGAACCCTGCTTCCTCCAAGATAGTCTGTTATCCACCTGATCACCCGAAATACTCCAGAGCTCTTTTTATTCTATGTTTTACCCTTTCTATCCCTATAACCTCTACGAGGGTGGCTATATCAACCCCTGATGTTTCCCCTGTAAGAGCCACTCTTATAGGCATGAACAGTCCTTTTCCTTTTATACCTGTTTCTTTCTGTATCTCTTTTGTTATCTTCTTAAAATCCTCTTTTGTAATACCGTCCATATCTTTTATTTTTTCATAAAAAAGCTGAACGACCTTGTATCCGTTTTCATCTTCAAGGAATTTTTTGCCGTCTTCAGAGTAGTGGAAATCATCAACAAAAAATGGTTTAGCCCTTTCCTCTATATCCATAAGTGTTTCAATGCTGTCTCTTATTGCTTTCATAACCTTTTTGTAGTACTCAAAGTCTGCTTTATACCCAAATCCTTCAAAAAACGGAACAGCCCTTCTTGTAAGATCATCTATATCAAGCTTTTCTCTTATGTAAACCCCGTTAAGCCATTTCAGCTTTGCCCTGTCAAAGACTGCAGGTGCGTTGTGGACATCTTCAATATCAAACTCGGCTATTATCTCCTCTTTTGATAAAACCTCATTATCCCCTTTAGGATGCCAGCCTAAAAGGGCAAGACCGTTGAACATAGCTTCCGATACATACCCATCATCTCTGAAAGCTCTTACAGAAACAGCCCCGTGTCTTTTAGACAGTTTGCTTCTGTCTTCTCCCAAGATTATCGGAAGATGTGCAAACTTCGGTTCCTGAAACCCCAGAGCCCTGTAGATCAGTATTTGTTTCGGGGTGTTTGAAAGATGATCCTCTCCTCTAATCACATGTGTGATCTTCATTAGGGCATCATCAACAACAACAACAAAGTTATAAACAGGTGAGCCGTCTGATCTGACTATAACAAAATCCCCAAACTCATCAACATTTATCTCAACAGTTCCTTTTATAAGATCATCAAAAACTATATACTCACCGTCAGGAACTCTGAACCTCCAGACATAAGGCTTTCCTTCTTCTTCCAGTTTTTTAATATCTTCAGGGGATAAGTTTCTGCATTTTCCTGAGTATCTTGGAGGTCTTCCTTCTGCCATAGCTTTTTTTCTTTCTTCCTCAAGCTCCTCAGGGGTGCAGAAACATTTGTATATATGACCGGTTTCTTTTAGTTTTTCTACATATTCTTTGTAAATTTCTGCTCTTTCAGACTGCCTGTATGGTGCGTATTCGCCTCCAACATCTGGTCCCTCGTCCCACTCTATACCAAGCCATTTAAGGTCATCTATCAGCATATCCTCATACTCTTTTTTTGATCTTTCCCTGTCTGTATCCTCAATCCTGAGAACTATTTTTCCTCCTGTATGTTTCGCATATATGTAGTTAAAAAGTGCTGTTCTTGCATTTCCAAGATGTAAATATCCTGTTGGGCTTGGTGCAAATCTTACTCTTACCAATTTTTCCTCCTGCGTTTTTTATTATTTTATCGTATTTATAAGCAGGAGGGATACTATTGCACCTAAAATAAGAAATAAAAGTGCCAGAATTATATTTGCTGTTCTTTTTATCTCTTCTTCCGTTGATTTTAAAATGTATTCATTTTCCTCATCAAGCAGTTTCAGAAAATCTGATCTGTTTATTGATTTTTCCACATTTTTTGTTTTTATGTTAAAAGAGGCTATCTTTATCCATTTTTTCTTTTTATGGGAAAACTGTTTTATCTCTAATCTGTCATCTATAATCTCTGCTGTTATCTTATAAAAATGTAAAAAATCTTTTAACTCTTCAAATTTATCTCTGCCGATTATCTCCTGAATAATTGTATAAACCCTGCCGTCAAGATCATTTTCAGAAAAGAAAGACCTTAAGGTTCCCATTTTATGCCTTTACGCCGAACTTTTTCCTTTTTGCATCAACAAACTTTTTGATCTCTTTCCAGCTTTTTGTGTTGAGAATATCTTTTTTTGTTGCCCACCCTCTTCTGGCTATAGAGACGCCAACCTCCATGAAGGCAAAATGTCCTGTGTTGTGGGCGTCTGTGGAAATTACCAGCCTAACACCTTCCTCAACAGCTTTTCTAACCCATATCTCGTCTATGTCCATCCTTGAAGGCTGGGCGTTTATCTCAAGTGCTGTTCCTGTTTCTTTCGCAGCTTTTATGACAGCGTCCATATCTACAGGGTACGCCTCCCTCATTCCTATCAGTCTTCCTGTCGGGTGTCCTATGGCATTTACAAATGGATTTTCCATAGCTTTTATAATTCTCTCTGTATTGTCCCTATTAAAATGGCTGTGAACAGATGCAACAACCCAGTCAAGCTGGGATAACACTTCATCAGACAGGTCTAAACTTCCATCAAGGAGTATATCAACCTCTATTCCCTTTTTTACAAAATCAAGACCTGCCATTTTGTTTATAAGGTTTATCTCTTTTATCTCTTCAAGAAGTCTGTTTTCGTCAAGTCCGTGGGCAACCCTCTGGGATTTTGAGTGATCTGTTATTACTATGTATTCATACCTGTAGTTTTTCCTGACAAAATCAACAAGATCTTTGATTGAAAAAGTCCCGTCAGACCATGTTGAGTGGACATGAAGATCGCCTTTTATATCCTTCAGCTCAACAAGTTCAGGCAGTTTATGTTCCATCGCAGCCTCTATCTCTCCCCTGTCTTCCCTAAGCTCTGGAGGTATCCAGTCCATACCTACAGATCTGTAAACGCTTTCCTCTGTCTCGCCTGCTACTTTTTCTTCTGTGTCTGCCTTAAAAACCCCGTATTCGTTTATTTTCAGCCCTTTTTCCTTTGCGATCTCCCTCAGATGAATATTGTGCTGTTTTGATCCTGTAAAGTACTGGAGGGCAGCTCCCCATTCCTCATCTTTGAATATCCTCAGGTCAACCTGCCTTTCTTTTCCTTCAAATTTCATAATAACAGATGATTTTTTTGGTCCCTTTACCAGAACCTCTGACACCTCATCAAGAGATGTAAAAAAGTCCATTATTGGTAGTCTGTCCTTATCATATGCTGTTACCAGAATATCCAGATCTCCTATCGTTTCTTTTCTTCTTCTTGTGCTTCCAACAACCTCTATTCTGTGTATCTGTTTTAAATTTTTTTTCAGTTTGTTAACAAGGTATCTTGATATCTGGAGGGCTTCCCACAGAAGAATTCTCCTTTTTGAGATCTCGTACATCTGGAGTCCTTTAAGCATGTTTTCAACTTTTTTAGGACCAAATCCCTCAAGTCTTTCTATCCTGCCGTCTTTTAGAGCTTTTATCAACTCCTCTTTTGTTGATATTCCAAGCTCTTCATATATCCTTTTTAATGTTTTTGGTCCAAATCCAGGAAGATCTATAAGCTCAATAAAATCCTCCGGAACCTTTTTCTTCAGCTCTTCATACTTCTGGATTTTGCCTGTTTTGACATACTCCTCAATTTTAGATGCTATACTCGGTCCTATTCCTCTAATCATATATAGTTTTCCTGTTGCTATATAATTCCTGACGTCATCAGGCAGATCCTCAATTATGTGGGCAGCCCTCTGGTAAGCCATAGCCCTGAACCTGTCATCTAAAAACTCGTAAATGGCGGCCATTTTTTTGAAAATGTTTGCAAGATCCTTGTTTATGTTATACATTTTTCCCTCTGAAATTTTTTGTATGTAAAATTAAGATAAAACTATCGGATAAACAGTGCAAACATGGGAAAAGAAGATGTTAAGTATATGAAAGAGGCTTTAAAACTTGCAGAAAAAGGGAAAGGATACACCCACCCAAACCCAGCTGTTGGGGCTGTTATTGTAAAAGATGGAAAAATAATAGGAAAAGGCTACCACAGGAAAGCCGGTCTTCCCCACGCAGAAAGGGAGGCTATAAAAGATGCCGTCTCAAAAGGCTTTGATATAACCGGTTCAACAATGTATGTAACACTTGAGCCCTGCTGTCATTACGGAAAAACCCCTCCCTGTACTGAGGCAATAATAGATAGAAGGATAAAAAGGGTGGTTGTTGCAGCCCTTGATCCTAATCCTCAGGTTTCTGGAAATGGGGTTCAGACACTCAGAAAAGCAGGAATTGAGGTTGATGTAGGTGTTCTAAAAGAAAGGGCAGAAAAGTTAAATGAGGACTTTTTTGTTTATATAAAAGAAAAAAGACCTTTTGTTCACCTTAAGACAGCCCAGACCCTTGATGGAAAAATAGCAACAAAAACAGGTTCATCAAAATGGATAACAGGTGAAAAGGCAAGAAGGTATGCCCACAAACTCAGGAAAGAGGCAACAGCTGTTATGGTTGGGACAGGAACAGCCCTATCTGACAATCCCGGTCTTACAGTCAGGGATTACCCTTCCAAAAAACAGCCTTTAAGGGTTCTTATTGATAAGGATCTTAAAGTACCAGAACATTACAAAATATTTGACGGCTCATCAAAAACTATAGTTTTTGCATCAAGAAAAGCACCTTCAAAAAAGGTTGAAAAATTGGAGAAAAAAGGTGTAAAGGTTGTTTTATTGCCTGTAAAAGACAACAGGTTTGCGGTTGAGGATCTGCTTTCCTCCCTTTATGATCTTGATGTTATGCACCTTCTTATTGAGGGAGGTAAAGATCTGATAACCCAGTTCATCAAAAAGGGTCTGTACGACAAAATATCAGTTTTTCAGGCTCCTAAACTGATAGGTGAGGACGGCTTGTCATCTGTCGGTATTCTGGGAGTAGAGGATCTGTCGCAGTCTGTAAACCTCAGGGTTGAAAGTGTAAAGAGGCTTGGTCAGGATATTTATTTTGAGCTGTATCCTGTTTAAAGATTTTTGTAAATATCAACCTCTTTTTTCATGTTTTCAATAAAATCAATTAATGATCTTGCCTTTTTGATCCAGTTAGATGTCATTTTTTCTGACTTTGGGAAATTTTCTGTTATCTCCTGATACTGTGATATTCTGTAATTAATAAAATCAATAATTATGTCAAGGAACTGTTTTAGCTGGTTCATCTGCTTTGCGTAAATAAAAAGATCCTTTAGCATCTCTTTTCTTTCTTTTATTGGTATGTCTACCCCAAGAAGACTGCCCATTTTTTTTAGATCATACCTTGATATGTAAATTCCGCTTTTTGAGGGAACTGTCAGAATTTTTAAGATTTTCTGGAATTCTGTTTCTTCCTCTGCCTGCTGAAGAAATTTCATGTTTGTCATGAAAGGGTTCTTCATAAGGTCTTTATCTTTGTGCATTTTTCCCACCGCCGGTATGTTTTGTAATTATTCTAACACAAAAACAAAAAAGCCCCATTAAGGGGCTTTATGTTATGCACCTGCAGGTGCCTGTGCTTCCTGAACTTCCACCTCAACTTCCGGTCCCTGCCAAAGACCGTGCTTTGTGCAGTAGCTCATAGCCTGAAGTTTGAGTTTGTTTTTTGTAGGAACGATGTAGAAATCAACCTCAGCTTGAGAACACTGGTTGCCCTGAACTCCCGGAACAAAAGTAGCCTGTCCTAAGAATGTGTCCCCGTCCCAGAGCTGAACCCATGCGATGTAATGATCAAAATCGTCAGGGTGGCAGTATTCCTCACCAACTTTTACCTTAACTTTGAGCTTTTGTCCTTTAACGGCAGTACCTTCCACATGAACAAACGGTGAGTGTCTGTCAATGTAGTCTTTTTTTGCTTCCTTTTCTACAGTTGAAATATCAACGTAGTTGTTGATTTTTGGCATTTTTCATACCTCCTGATGTTTTTCCTTTTTCTGAAAATAATAATATTGTTATGCTGAAAATTATTAAATGAGAATTGTCATAATGTTCTTAAGCCCATTTATAAAGAGCTGAACCTATGTAGTACCCTGCTCCAAAACCGATTATCATACCTAAGCTTCCTTTTTTTTCTTTTTTCTCATGGAAAAAGCTGTCAAAAATAAAAAAAGAACTTGGTGAGCTGAGGTTGCCGTACATCTCAAAAAGTTCTTCAGCCTTTCTTATCTGAAGATCAGAAAGACCTAAAATCTCTTTTTCTTTAAATCTTTCAAGTATTGCATATCCACCCTGATGAATAGCCCATTCTTCAATATCTTCTACATCAAGATCATACTTTTTTAGTAAAGGTTTTATAACATGACTTGAAACTATAGGAGGTATGATATCTTTGAGTTTATTTCCTAAGATAAACCTTCCTTTTTGTATTTTTATCTCATCTCCCGGAATGTGATCAAGTTTAATATCCAGAACCTCCACAGCTGTATCAAATTGATCCTTCATTGTTTCCGGGATTATTAGCAGACCTACACCTCCATCTGAAAAAAGAAAATTAGTTTTTAATGTCTTTTTAAAAGAAGGATCACTGCTGTCAAAGGTAAAATGTCCAATGTGTGAGCATTGGTCAAATATAAAAACAACAGCTGCTTTGTTATGTTTTTTACAGTATTCAACAGCACTTTTTAAAGAAAATAGACCTGAGGCACAGCCGTAAAATGGAAGTTCCTCAGGGTAGGTATCAAGATTAAGATCCGTATTTTCAACAATTCTGGAAACCAGATTAGGCAAAAAATCCTCATAGTAGGATATGTTGTAAGAAATAGATAAAAAGCCTATATTTTCTTTTCCTAATTTATTTGAAAACCTTTTTACAACCTTTTCCCCCCATTTTAAAGGACTGTAATCTTCTTTCTTTAACTTTTTTTCCGGAAGTTTATCAAGATCAAGAACTATCGGTTTTTGTTTTATCCCCAGACTTTTCACATACCTGTGGACAAATCTGTTTGTTTTTTCCCCGACCCTTTCTGGAGAATATACCTTCTGGACAAGGTATTCTGTGCTGTAGATTTCAGGCAGAACTTTAAAAATATCCCCTATAAAAACTCTCATGGAGTCCCTCCCTAAAGTATCTCTCTTTTGTTAAAATAATTTTTAATGACTATTATATTTTAAAAAGGAGTAAAAAGATATGGATATTAGAATAACCAGCGGTCGTCTAAAAAATGCCAGAACCAAAGCTGTTATTTCATTTATGTTTAAAGAGCAGAAAAAGCTTTCTCCAGACATTCAGGAAGTTGATGAGGTTTTAGGAGGGGCTGTATCAAAGCTGAAAAAGGATCTCAAATTTGACGGTAGTTTTGGGAAGATCATAACAGTTCCAGCTTTAGGAAAAGGTAAAGCAGATTTTGTTGTTCTCATAGGGGCAGGGAACAAAAAAGATTTTGATCTGGATAAGGCAAGAAGGTTAGGTGCTGCAGCTGTCAGGAGAATGAGGGAGATGAAAGTTGACAAATTTCTGATTGATGGGGAAGCTCTCAGTGTAAAAGATGAGCAGTCAGAAATTGCACAGGCTTTAACAGAAGGTATTATACTGGGAGATTACAGATTTGATAAATATCTGTCAAAAAAAGACAGCTTTCAGGTGAAAGAAGTCCAGATCAGAGTAAGCAGGAAATATAAATCCCAGTCTGAAAAAAGATCAGAAATAGGCAGTATACTTGCACAGGCTCAGAACTTTACAAGGGATATTGTTAATGAGCCGGGAAATGTGATTACACCCCAAAAACTTGCTGAGATAGCTGAAGACCTTGCCAGAGAATACGGTTTTGAGGTTAAGATATACGATGAGGAAGAAATAGAAAAGATGGGCATGAATGCCTATCTTGCCGTTGCAAAGGGGAGTGCAAATCCGCCCAGATTTATCCACTTAACTTACAGACCAAAAAAGTCAAAGAAAGAGGTGGTTCTCATAGGAAAAGGGTTGACCTTTGACAGTGGAGGTCTCAACATAAAACCTGGAGATTATATGAGGTGGATGAAATCAGATAAGGCAGGTGCATGTGCTGTTTTAGGTGTTTTTAAAGCTATCGGAGAGATTAAACCTGATGTTACAGTTCACGGAATAATAGCGGCTGCCGAGAATATGCCTGATGGAAAATCATACAGACCTGATGACATTATAAAAGCAAAAAATGGTGTCAGCATAGAGATAGGGAATACAGATGCAGAAGGAAGGCTGACTCTGGCTGATGCACTCTGTTATGCTTC
>JALVEY010000059.1 GCA_027030485.1 Persephonella sp. | reverse complement strand
GGTCTGCCCTTACCATCTCCATCAGAATAGAGCCTTCCTGCTTTTGATAAACCTTTGAGAGCATCAGGTAGGTAAAAGCACCGACAATAACAGGTTTTGTTTCAACACCTGATTTTTCTTTTGCCCACAGATATGAGTCCAGAGGTCTGTTTTTGATCAGGCGGAAATTACCTGTTAGCTCCGGAACTATGTAATGGTAATTGGTATCAAACCATTTTGTCATTTCGCAGGCAACAGCGTTTTCTGTTCCCCTTGCCATCGCAAAATACCTGTCAAGGCTGTCCTGTATAGCCCTGAACCTTTCAGGAACAGCATCAATCATTGTTGAGACATCAAGAACAAAGTCATAAAGGGAAAAATCATTTGAAGGAATCAGATCAAGGTCTGCATTTATAACTTTCTGCAGTCTTTTCAGATTAATCTCCTCAACTGTTTTAAGCATCTGGTCTCTGGTTATATTCCCTTTCCAGTAGCTTTCTACGGCTTTTTTCATCTCTCTGTCTGGACCTATCTTTGGATAACCGAAAGCTGTGGTTTTTATACCCATTTTAACCTCCTTATGCAAATGCGAATAATTTGCATTTATTAAAGCACAGATTTTTTTCAAATGCAAATGATTTGCAAAAAAACAGCCAGAGTATAATTTTATTTTTAAGGTGATAAAATATTCTTTATTTTTAACGGAGTTGTTGATGGGAGAGCAAAAGCTTTTTATACCAAAAGGCTACAGGAAAACAAAACAGAGGGAATCTATCCTGAAAGTTCTTGAAAGGGCAGAATATCCAATAACAGCAGAGCACATTTTTATGGAGCTGAAAAATGACGGTATTGATATAAGCCTTTCAACAATTTACAGAAATCTGGAAATGCTTACAAAGGAAGGTCTAACGGTAAAGTCCTACATGATGAATGAGGACAAAGCCAGATATGCCCTTCCTGATAAAAAAAATTACCTTGTGTGTGAAAAATGCGGAAAGATAGTGATAATAGACAACTGTCCATTTGATAAGTTCAAAGAAGAGCTTATAGAGGTACATGGTTTTGACATAACAGGCCATTCAATAGAGGTTTACGGGATCTGTCCAGAATGTCAGAAAAAATAGACAGACTTTTTCTGGAAGAAGCTTACAAAGAAGCTGTTAAGGCTTACTGCACAGATGAGGTTCCTGTGGGGGCTGTTGTTGTTGTGAACGGGAAAATCGTCGGCAGGGGACACAATAAAAGGATCTCTTCAGATAACAGCCTTTTTCACGCAGAAATAGTTGCCATACAGGAGGCTTGCAAAAGTTTGAAAAACTGGAGGCTTGATGGGGCTACGATTTATGTTACAAATGAGCCCTGTCTTATGTGTGCCGGAGCTATAATGCATTCAAGGATAAAAAGGGTGGTGTTTGGATCTTTAAATAAAAAAATGGGGGCGGTTTTAAGTAATTTTAGGGTTTTTGACGAAAAGGGTTTACCTTACAGTGTTGAATATGAGTATATAGAAGATAAAAAATCTTCAAAAATACTAAAAGATTATTTTTCTGAAAAAAGGGGGCGGTTAGATAATGAAAAAACTCTTTCTATTGATCTTTATTCTGGTAATTGCTGTGGTTGATATATACATGGCAAAGCAGATTTTGATTAACATTCATAAAGAAGAGTTATCAAAGATAAATAATGAAAAAGAAATGCAGATAATAACAGAAACCCCAGCTAAAGAGGAAAAAGTAGAAGAAATAAAAAAAGTAGAAGAAGTAAATACAGAAAAAGATCAGACACAGCCGGTTCAGACTGCTGCTGAGGAAAACAAACCTGATGCTGAACAAATAAAGCCTATAAAACAGGAAAAAAATGATCAGTTAGAAGAAATATCTGAAAAGAACAAAGCCGAAAAAACAACTCAAATTCCTGAAGGTTATATGGTGGCAAATGTTTATGTTAATCTGAGAAAAGAACCTGATGTTAATTCTGAGATTGTTGCAGTTATAAAAAAAGGCTCAACAGTGAAGATAATCGGAAAAAAGGCAAACCACTGGAAAAGGGTTCTGTATACATCTGACGGCAGGGTGTATGAAGGCTGGGTAGATGATAGATTTTTTACTATTGGAGAAGCTCAAGAAGGTCAGTAATCTCTTTTTTCAGATTTTTGTCTTTTATGCCTACAGCTGTAATGGTGATGCCGTTTTTATCAAGTACAAAACTTACTCTGAATATCTTTTTATCTTTAGATAAAGTAAGAACTACAATCTCAGGAAAGTTTTTTTCTGTCATTTTTTGTTTTTTTAAAATTTCATAGCCTTTCTGTGAAAATACATTTCCAAATCTTTTTAGAAAGCTGTCAAGTTCATATATTTTAAAATTCCTGCTGATCATTGGGGCACCTGCATTGTTAGGCAGTGAAATCCTCCCAGTCCGACAAGTATGTCGTATCCGTAAAGACCGATGACTTTCCTTTCAGGGAAAAGTTTTTGTATTATCTCAACGGCTGGTTCGTCATATTTTGAGTTAAATGTGGGAACTATAACATGTGTGTTTGTTATGTAGAAGTTGGCATAGCTTGCAGGAAGTCTGTCCGGTTGTTTTTTATCTGGATATTTGTAGTAAACAGGCTCCGGCATTGGGAGGGTTATTACCTTGAATGGATTTCCATTCTGATCTGTAAAAGTTTTCAATCTTTCAAAATTTTCCATCAGTATGTTGTAGTTAGGATCATCTTTATTCTTTTCTATAGCTGTAAGTACAGTATCACCGGATACAAACCTTGTGATGTCGTCAATATGACCGTCTGTATCGTCCCCTACTATCCCCTCTTTAAGCCATAATATTTTCTGAACACCTAAGAAATTTTTTAGATTTTCTTCTATTTTCCCTTTTGAGATCTCAGGATTTCTGTTTTTGTTCAAAAGACAGCTTTCTGTTGTTATTAGACAGCCTTTGCCGTTTGTGTCTATTGAGCCTCCCTCAAGAACCATATCAATATCAACCCTTCTGTATCCCAGTATATCTGCTATTTTTTTTCCTGCTTTTTCGTCATTTTCGTATGGATATTTCCCGCCCCATGCATTAAACCTAAACTTAAGTGCAACAGTATCACCGTTTTCCTTAACGAAGATAGGACAGTAGTCCCTGCACCATGCATCATCTGTTTTGTTTATAAAAATTTTTGTATTTTTTTTGTTCGCATCAACTTTTTTAAGCTTTTTTTCAAGTTCTTCCTTAGTTTCCTGATCGTTTACATTTATAAAAACCTTCTCGGATAAAGATATTATTTTTACCATTTTT
>JALVEY010000058.1 GCA_027030485.1 Persephonella sp. | reverse complement strand
ATCTTTTAGGTCAAAGAATAAAGATAAGAAGAATACCTGATCTAAGATTTATTCCCCTTCCACAAACAACAATTTAGAGGTAAAAAATGAAGAAAAAAATAACCGTAGGCATTATTGTATTTCTGGTAATGATCTTTCTTATTTCCCAGTTTTTAGCAAAGTCTGCACCGAAGATAGCAGTGATAGAGATTAAAGGTGTAATTTCAGAATATATGTCTGTTATAGATAACATACAAAGAGCCCAGAATGACCCCAGCATAAAAGCTGTTGTTTTGGCGGTTGACAGTCCGGGAGGTTCGGTGGGAGCAGCTCAGGAGATTTATACTGCAGTGGAAAAACTGAGAAAACACAAGCCTGTTGTGGTATCTATGGGGAATGTTGCAGCTTCTGGAGGATACTATGTCAGCATTCCTGCAAACGTTATATATGCCAATCCGGGAACAATAACAGGTTCAATAGGTGTTATCATACAGCATGTAAATGTATCAAAAGTTCTGGAAAAACTGGGAGTAAAGGTTGAAAACATAAAAAGCGGTAAAAATAAAGATATACTGTTTCCAAACAATAAGTTAACCCCAGAGCAGAAAAAACTGATCATGGAGACTATACAGGACGTTTATGATCAGTTTCTTGAAGATGTAGTTAAATACAGACCTATAAATATGAAAACCCTGAAAAAATATGCTGACGGTAGAATACTTACAGGAAGACAGGCAAAAAAAATTAAGCTTGTTGATAAACTTGGGAACATACAGGATGCTGTGAATGAGGCTAAAGCCCTTGCAGGACTTGAAGGTAAAAAGGTTTTGATTGTCAGGCTGAGAAAAGAGGAGGGTTTTCTGAAGAAACTGCTCGGCTCAAAGGTTGAAATAACAGACTTTATACCTTACTCCCAGCTTTTTTACATGATGCCTTTCTGATAACAATCATAATAAAAAAGTGTGATAAGGTATATTCTGAAAGAGAATAACAAAAATGGAGGTATATCATGCAGTCTACGGTAAATTTTAAGGTTACAGAAACTGCAGCCGCAGAAATCAAAAGAATAGCCGATGAGCAGGGAATTGAAAATCCAATTCTGAGGGTAAGGGTAGTACCTGGAGGCTGTTCAGGATTTCAGTACGCGATGGGATTTGATGAATCTGTTGAGGAAAACGACAAAGTGATTGAGCTTGAAAACGGGGTAAAGATAGCTATTGATGAATTTTCTGCCCCTTACATAGGTGGAGCCGTTCTTGATTATGTTCAGGACTTTATGGGAGGAGGTTTCACAATTAAAAATCCTAACGCTGCAAACTCCTGCGGTTGTGGAAACTCATTCTCCTGCTGATCAGACCTTTTCTTTGCTGTCGCATTTATCATAAAGGGGACAGGAAGCACACTGTCCCTTTTTTATTTCTTTCCTTATTTTTCTGATCAGGTAATAGAAAGCCACTCCAACAATTAGACCGATCAGGATATATTCCAATAACATTTTAATCACCTCTAATTTTAATTTATACCTAATCTGCAAAAAAGTTTATAAATAAAATCATGTAAAATATTTACAAACTTATCAGGAGGATATTTAATGTATCTATGGGTAAAAGCCTTTCATATCATATCTGTTATCTCATGGATGGCTGTTTTATTTTATCTGCCGAGGCTGTTTGTTTACCATGCTGAGAACAAAGAAAAGAAAGAGTTCGTCTCTGTCGTCAAAATAATGGAGTACAAACTCCACAAGTATATCGGGATTCCGGCTTTCTGGGGAACGATCCTTACAGGAGGATTTATGATATTTTTAAATCCTGAGATATTTAAATCAGGTGGCTGGATACATGCCAAACTCACCGCAGCAGTTCTTCTGATCGCTTACTACATTCACCTATCCATAATAAGAAAAAGACTGGAACAGGACAGATGCAACAGATCAGGAAAGTTTTTCAGAATGTACAACGAAGTACCGACCATTCTTATGATAATAATAGTTATCATGGCAGTAGTCAGACCGTTTTAAAGGTGGAAGATGTTAGACAGGCTGTTTATCAGAAAAAAGATTGAGGAATTTCTACTTGAGGATATAGGGCATCAGGACATCACCACCGATAATTTAAAAACAGACAAAACTGTTGAAGCATACCTGATTTCAAAAGAAACAGGTATTCTGGCAGGGATTGATATATCTCTAATAGCTTTAGAGATAATAGACCCTTCTGTCAGGATTACCAGCCTCAAAAAAGATGGACAGAGGATAAAAAAAGGGGAAAAGTTAGCAACTATAAAAGGCAGCGGAAAATCAATTCTGAAATCAGAAAGGGTGATGCTCAATATCCTGCAGAGGCTTTCAGGGATAGCAACAAACACATCTTATTATGTTGAAAAGATAAAAGGAACAGGTGTAAAAATTCTTGACACAAGAAAAACAACCCCCGGATTCAGGGCTTTTGAAAAATATGCTGTTAAGGTTGGAGGGGGATATAATCACAGATTTGCCCTGTTTGATATGGTGATGATTAAAGACAACCATATAGCACTGGTAGGAAGCATAAAAGAGGCTGTTGAGCAGATAAAAAGTAGTCTATCTCCCATGGTAAAAATTGAGGTTGAGGTAAGCAGTATCCGTCAGTTTAAGGAAGCCCTGTCTACAGATGCAGACATCATTATGCTGGACAACATGAGTATAGATGAAATCAAAAAAGCTGTTGAAATAAACAAAGGAAGAAAACTTCTTGAGGTCTCAGGAAACATAACAACAGACAACGTCAGGGATTATGCCCAGACAGGAGTTAATTTCATATCCTCAGGGGCTCTGATCCATTCAGCAAAATGGCTTGACATAAGTCTAAAATTTAAATAACAGGAGGTCAGTTTAATGAAAAAAAGCTTTAAGATCACCGTTCTTCCGGGAGACGGTATTGGACCTGAGATAATGGAATCAGCCATTGAAGTTCTTAAAGCCGTCTCAAAAAAGTACGGGGTAAATTTTGAATTCCATGAAGCTCTTATAGGAGGGGCTGCCATAGACGAGGCAGGAGATCCTCTACCTGAGGAAACACTGAAAATCGCAAAAGAAAGCGATGCAGTCCTTCTTGCTGCTGTAGGAGGTGAAAAATGGGACAACCTTCCTACAGATAAAAGACCTGAAAAAGGGCTTCTCAGAATAAGAAAAGAGCTTGATCTATTTGCAAATCTCAGACCGGGAAAGGCTTACACAGCCCTTCTTGATGCTTCTCCCTTGAAAGAAAACCTTATAAAAGGGGTTGACCTTCTTGTTATAAGGGAGCTTACAGGGGGAATATACTTTGGAGAACCAAGGGGAATAGAAGAAAGAGGTGGCGAAAAAGTCGGTTTTAACACAATGATATATTATGAACATGAGATTAAAAGAATAGCAAAACTTGCCTTTGAAATATCCAGAAACAGAAGGAAAAAGGTTACAAGCGTGGACAAGGCAAATGTTCTTGAGGTTTCGGCTGTGTGGAGGGAGATTGTGAGTGAAACCCATGCAGACTATCAAGATGTTGAGCTTGAACATATGTATGTTGACAATTGTGCAATGCAGCTTGTAAGGAGACCAAAAGATTTTGATGTTATAGTTACAGGAAATCTTTTCGGGGACATTCTTTCTGACGAGGCAGGAGCTTTAACAGGATCACTTGGTATGCTCCCTTCAGCAAGTATAGGGGAAAAATATGCACTTTACGAGCCTGTTCACGGTTCTGCCCCTGACATAGCAGGACAGGGTATAGCTAACCCGATAGCAATGATCCTATCAGCAGCAATGATGCTGGAGATCACCTGTAAACTGCCAGAAGCTGCAAGGGATATTGAAAACGCAATAGATAAAGTCCTTGAGGAAGGATACCGAACAGGAGATATATGGGCACCCGGAACTAAAAAGGTAGGAACTAAGGAGATGACAGAAGCGATAATAAGACATATTTTATAAATTAATGAGAATTATTATTGTTCTATTATTCTTAATAAATACGGTTTATGGATATGAACCGGTTCAGCCTATTCCCCAAAAAATTGAGTACGACAGGGAAAAGGCTGAACTGGGTAAACTTCTGTTTCATGATCCAATACTTTCAAAGGATAACAGAACTTCCTGTTCTTTCTGCCACGATCTTTACAATAAATGTGGAACGGATCACAGACCGGTGTCTATAGGGTTTCACAACAGAAGAGGAAAAGTAAACGCATCTACAGTTTTCAATGTTATTTTTAATTTTAAGCTTTTCTGGAATGGAAGTGTAGAAGATCTAAAAAAACAGGTTTATGGTCCTATACAAAGCCCTGAAGAGATGAATATGACCATTGAAGAAGTGGAAGAAAGGCTGAATAAACACCCCCTTTATATTAGAAAGTTCAAAGAGGTTTATGGTGCAAACAGAATAACATTTGATATGGTAGCCGACGCAATAGCTGAGTTTGAAAAGGCTCTTATAACCCCTAACAGCAAATTTGATAAATATCTGAGAGGTGAAATAGAGCTATCACAAGAAGAAATTGAAGGATACAAGCTTTTCAAAAGGTTAGGATGTATAAGCTGTCATAATGGTATAAATCTTGGAGGAAATTCCTTCCAAAAAGTCGGTGTTATAAAAGAGTACCCATGGAAACCTGACAACCCAGACAGATACCAGATAACAAAAAAAGAGTTTGATAAAAATGTTTATAGAGTTCCTGTCTTGAGGAATATTGATTGTACCTACCCGTATTTTCACGACGGAAGCGTAAAAACACTGGAAGAGGCTGTTCAGATAATGGCTTACTATAATCTGGGTTTCAAACTTCCTGAAGATGAATTAAACAAGATCATTGCATTTCTAAAAACTTTAAGAGGTGAGATTCCTGAAATCCTTAGAGGTGAATAAAAAGGGTGAAGAAACTTTATATTGTAATTCTCCTTGCTGTTTCGGTAACGATAGGGCTGATAATATTCAACCAGTTCACAAAACAGTTTGTTGAGGTTTCATCCCAAACACTTGATAAAATAAAAGATATAGAAAAAGGGGAGTACAAAATAGAAAGCAATATACTAAAAAGCAGTTTTTACCTGTACTTTAATTATGACGTAATATACAAAGCGATAGAAGAAATAAAAAAGGATATAAAAACTCTAAAAGAGGGACATCTGGGAAACAAATTCCACAAAGGTTCTCTCAAACTAATACAGGAATATGAAAAATTATTCAACAAAAAAGTTGAAGCGATTGAGGAATTTGAGACTTTAAATTCCCTGATAAAAAATTCACAGATATATATCCCATCACTTGCACTTAGATATTTTAAACTTGCGCAAAAACCGGACATTGAGTACATAATCACAATGAACAGGGTAATATCAACTACTTTTATTTTGAAAAACAGTCAGGATAAATCTTTTATTGATGATCTTCAAAAAGACATAAATATACTGAAAAAATACAGATTTAAAAACCCTGAACTCCAAAACTTCCATGAGGTTTTTCTCTCTCATCTTGATGTATTTGCAAAAAACTTTCCTATTTATCACCAAAAATTACAGTTTATCCTTGAAGAAAGTGGAAACAGAAAACTTATAAACAAACTCAAAGATACATTTCTGAAGGAAACACGAGAGGAATCTAAGATTGTTACTGGGTTTAGTGTCGCCTCAACCGGGCTTTTTCTTACAGTTCTGGGGTATCTCGCCTATCTCCTTGTAAGACTTGAGATGAACAACAGGATGCTGAAAAAACTTCAGGAAAATCTTGAAACAAAAATGGTAACTGATGAATTAACAGGTCTCCCAAACAGAAGAGCTTTTTTTATAAAAGAACAGGATTATAAAGAACCTACATTTATACTGGTAAATATTGATAACTTTAAACATATAAACGATCTTTATGGCTCAAATTTTGGAGACATTCTTCTGGTACAGCTTGGAAGTTTTATAAAACAATTCTTTGAGAAGGAAAATCTAAAAGCAGAAGTTTTCAGACTTGGTGCAGATGACTTTGGAGTACTCTATGAAAACCTCAGGGATAAAACTGTTTACATAGTTGAAAAATTAATCAGATCAATAGAAGAGCATCTATTTGTTATAAAAGGTATAGACAGAGGAAGGGAGATAGAGATTGAACTTAATATTGACGTTTCTGTTGGTGTTTCTTATGAAAAGCCTCTACTTGAGAAGGCTGATATGGTCTTAAAATATGTCAAAAAAAGAAGAGAAAAGTACATGATATATTCTTCTGATCTAAACCTTGCTAAAATTATTGAGGATAACTTAAGGATATTAGGTGTTATAAAGTATGCGATAAATAATAACAAAGTAAAATTATATTACCAGCCTATATTTGATAACAAAACCAAGAAAATATCAAAGTACGAATGCCTTGTAAGAATTATAGATCAAAATGGAAACATATTATCACCCTTGTTTTTTCTTCCGATAGCCAAAGAATCAAAATATTACGGCACAATAACAAAAACTGTTATACAAAAGGCTTTTGACAGGTTCAGAAATACAGATGCCGAATTTTCAATAAACCTATCAAGCGAAGACATGACGGATAAAGAGATAGTAAATTACATTTATTCTGTGCTGGAAAAAGAACCTGACATAGCAAGGAGGGTTACCTTTGAAATACTTGAAAGTGAAAGTATCAAAAATTACGAAACGATATACACATTTGTTAAAAACATAAAAAATCTAAAAGCAAAAATAGCCATAGATGACTTTGGAAGCGGATACTCTAACTATTCACACATAGTCAATCTTGAACCTGATTATATAAAAATTGATGGATCTTTGATAAAACAACTGCCTTATGACCTTTATGTTCAGATAATAGTATCAACAATTGTGGATTTTTCTAAAAAATTAGGTATAAGGACTGTTGCTGAGTATGTTTACAATGAAGATGTTTATATGATGGTAAAGAGTATGGGAATAGATTACTCACAGGGCTACTTCCTTGGAAAACCATCAGAAAAATGTTGCATTAAAAAGAATATAAATTAAATTTAGATAAATTGTTGTAGAATATTAAAAAAACAGAGGTCAGTAATGATAAAGTTTAACCAGTACCTTAAAGAAAAATACGGAGGCAGAATCCAGAAAATCTCAATAGATGCCGGTTTTTCCTGCCCAAACAGAGACGGAAATGTTGCCTTCGGCGGTTGTACATTCTGCAACAACACATCTTTCAGCCCTTATGCGATGTCAGAGAAAACTGTTGAAGAACAGATAGAAAAATCAATACAGTTCTACACCAAAAGGTTCAAAAACATAAAAGGATACATAGCTTACTTTCAGGCATTTTCCAACACTTACGCCCCTGTTGAAAAGCTGAAAGAGATATACGACAAGGCTATGGAATACGATCAGATAATAGGAATGTCAATAGGAACAAGACCTGATGTGGTTCCTGAACCTGTACTGGATCTTATTGCCACATACACAACTGAAAAACCTGAGATCTGGATAGAGTACGGTCTTCAGACGGCAAACATAAAAACCCTCAGAAACATAAACAGGGGACACGGTGTTTCTGAGTTTGTTGATGCTGTTTTGAGAACAAAAAAAAGACCGGGAATAAAGGTATGTGCCCACATAATAGTTGGTCTTCCGGGAGATGAGTACGAAGATTATATAGAAACGGCAAAGCTGATAGCAGTCCTTCCTATAGACGGCATCAAAATCCACCCCCTTCATGTTGTAAAACATACGGTTATGGCAAGGCAGTTTGCAAACGGTGAGTTTGGTGTTCTTGAGCTTGAGGAGTATGCAAAAATAGTTGCAGACATTCTGGATGTTCTTCCTGAGAACATAATAGTCCAGAGATTAACAGGGGAAGCCTCAGATGACGAGCTTATAGCACCTGAGTGGTGTTCATCAAAAAGAAAGATGGACGTTCTTAAGGCTATTGATCAGGCTGTAGAAAAGAAAAAAGAGGAGAAAAATCTCCTTAAGATCTAACTCAGCTCTTTCAGTATTTTGTGGGAAAGCAGTATAGAAGCTGTTTTATCAAGGTAATCATTTGAGTTTCCGCATTTTGGGGAGTATATGCAGGAGGGACAGCCTGATACACATCTGCATCTGGAAATACCCTTATAAGTGCTTTCCATCATCTCTTTTAGTCTTTTGAACCCTATCTCAGAATATCCTACTCCCCCTTCGTATCCGTCGTATATAAATATTGTTGGTTTTCCGGTCTGGGGGAAAAATGGTGTTGAAAGTCCCCCTATATCCCATCTGTCGTTCATAGCAAAAAGGGGATATATACCTATCAGAGCATGCTCAACACCGTGTAAACCGCCTAAGAAACCGTTTTTACCCTCTTTTATCCTTTTTGTTATCTCTTTAAACTGTTCCTTCTCTTTCTCACTCAGTTTCAGATAAACGGTCTGGAATGCTTTTATTACATTATTGAGAAGATCTAAATCCATTCTTTTTCTAAGCTCTAAAAGATTTTCAAAAACTATATCCCTGTAAACAAAATCCCCTTTGTAGAGCCTTCCCTTTTCCTGTATAAAGCTGTTTAAGATCCTGACATTATGTTTTATGTTTTTTTGAACTATCTCCTCCTCCCACTCAGGGGGCATAGTCCACCAGAAAGCAACTGTCTCAAATTCCCTTGAGATGTAATTTTCTTCAGGAAAGATATGATCCCCCATCTTTTCCTCGTTTTCCATATCCCTCATAGAATAACCTAAAACTGTTGTTTTAACATTTACCTTTCCCTTGAATATCTCTATTTTCCCCTCTTTTTTTGCTTCATCAACACTCAGAATATCAATAAAAGACTCTTTTAAAGGCTCTGTCAGGTAAGAGACATTACTTTTCACAACATAAACTGTCTTTCCCTCTTTATCTACATGCTCAACAACATATTTTTCTCCGTTGTGAATATAGACAGCTCCGGGATAAGCCTCATAAGGAAGAATATCCTCAGATATATCCCCAACAATCTTTCCTGTGACAGATTCTGTTATTGTGAAGCTCTCGCCTGCCGATCTGATGCTGAAAGGCTGTTGTTTTGATGCATAAAGTTTGTTATTGGAAAATCTCAGCTTTTTCTCCCTGTACAGCTCCCTTGCCACCTCTTTTTCAGTTTCAGAAAGCTCATTAATCCTGATAGGAATTTCAAAAGCCATAACAGGAATGTGTTTTTTCAGTATGTACCTGTTTTCAGGGTTTATCACAGGCTCTTCCATCTGTCTGTAAAAAAGCTCTTCAGGATTTTTTACAAAATACTGGTCAAGGGCGTCCCTTTTAGGAATTAGTATGTTGTAAGCCTCCCTGTCCCTTCTTCCTACTCTTCCAAATCTCTGCCACAGCTGTGCCAGCGTTCCCGGATAACCAACAAGAATACAGCTTTCCAGATCCCCAATATCTATTCCCATCTCAAGGGCACTTGTTGAAACAACAGCAAGAATATTCCTCGTCATAAGCTTAAACTCAATCTCCCTTCTCTCTTCAGGTGTGTATCCTGATCTGTAGGGACTTACCTTATCAACAAGATCATCTCTGCCCCTTTTTATAAGGGCATCTTTTATTCTGAGAGACAAAAGCTCTGCCTCTTTTCTGCTGTCCACAAATATTATGGTTGATATATCCTGAATAACAAAGTTTGCCACCATCTCAGACAGCTCTGATTTTTTCATACCCCTGAATATCTTTATCTGCCTTTCAGGTAAGGGGGCTCCCGATTTTGATAACTCAAAAACATCTTCTCCTATCAGTTTTGATGCAAATTCAGAAGGGTTGTGAATAGTTGCAGAGTTCATAATAAAAACAGGCTTCTTTGTTCTGTAAAAGGAGGCAATCCTTTTTAGCCTTCTTATGATGTTTGAGATGTGGGAACCAAGAACCCCTCTGTAGGCATGTATCTCATCAAGTACCACAAAATCAAGATCCTCAAAAAATGAAGACCAGCCTGTGTGGTAAGGGAGTATCCCTGCATTAAGCATGTCTGGAGTTGTTATCAGGAAGTTTGGGGGATCTCTTTTTATTTTTATTCTTTTTTCTTTAGGGGTATCCCCATCATAAACATCAACGGCTGCATCTATATCTGTCTCAAATATTATGTCCATAATCTTACCGTACTGATCCCTTGCAAGGGCTTTAAGGGGAAAAACAACAAGGGCTTTTGTCTGTGGGTTCCGGTTCATCTTTTCAAGAACAGAAAGGATATATACGAGAGATTTCCCTGATGCCGTTGGCGTTGTTAGAACAATATTTTTTCCTTCAGACACAAGCTTCAGCCCTTCAGCCTGATGTGAGTACAGTTTTATATTTTTTCTTTTCAGGAAATCTTTTATTTTTTTGTTTTTAAAATCAAAATTTCCGTAAACAGGCTGAAGTGGAGGCAGAACCTTAGAGTATGCTATTTTGTTTTTATACTGTCTTATTATCTCCATAAGGAAAAATATATTACACTCCTTTTTCTATTCCAGCTGAATGTTCATTTTTATCTCTTTGCCGTTTCTTTTAACAACTATCTCATTTTCTCCCTGTGAGAAGAAAAGCTCTATCTTAAGATCAATAATATCATTAATCTGTCTGCCGTTAAATCGGATAATAATATCTCCCTTTTTAATTCCTGCTTTTTCTGCTGGGGAGTCTTTTATCACTTTGTCAACCTTCAGTCCTTTTCCTGTTTCCTCAACATAAACGCCTATTTTCCTTTCTTTTTCCCCTGTAAGATGTGCGGTGTAAATCATATAATCGCTTATACCTTTTTTAAGCTGATCGTCCATAAGGATAGTTAATCCCCTTTCTTCTGTTCTTCTTTCAACCCTTGATGGTATTCCGTATCTGTACCTTATGTGTCCTCCTCCTGCAAGGATTATTAGCTTTCTGTCAGGGTTTTTTGTTATATACTCTGATGCTGTCTGTGCCATAGTTTCGTCCCAAATAATCTGGGACTGTAAAAAGCTTGAAAACTTTTTCTTTTTTGTAATGCTGCTGCCGTGTTCTGCAAAAATGTCCTTTAGATACTCAATATAACCAAAGTTAACAAAATCCATATCTTCAGGGAGTTTTTTCACCTCTTCTCTTGACAGACTTTCTATACCTTTTTGAGATACCTTTCTGATTATATCCTTATCAGCATTGAGACCTATAATAGGTATTCCCTTTTCTCTGCAGAACTGGATTATAGGTCTGTAAAGATGGTAGTTGTACTTCCACGCCTTGTAGTACTCAGATTCCTTTAAAAATCTTTTTTCATCTATCTCCCCTTTTAGATACCTGTCAATAACCTCTTGCTTTGATCTCTGGAACATCTCCATACCAACAGCTATCTTAGGATATTTCTCATAAAGAGCTTTTATGATATTAAGCTGCATTGCATGGTTTGAGAACATAGTGTGCTGTTCCCCTATGTAGATTACCCTGTGGCTGAGGGCATCATTCACCATATCTCTAAACTCTTTTATACCTTCCTCAGATACTATCTCTGCTTTCTGTCTTACCTTTAGCTTTATCCCGTTCTGGTAATTTTTGATCTTTTTATCTGTTATCCGAAAGCCTTCAAACACTATCTTTGAGTACTTTCCGTAATGTTTTATCCTTCCTATAGCCATCTTTGCCTGCATTACAGATTTTAGATTAAACACAGTTACAACATTCCTGTCCCCAAAAGGATTTTTGAAAACCTCAACATAAGAGGTTTTTTGCGGAAGTTTTTTCCCGAAAATCCTTTTTACAACAGGGTTGTCTCCACCTAAGATCACAACATTTTTGTTGTAGATGTCGCTGTAGGAAAACTGGTCAGGGTTTTTTAAAACCCCTTCCCTGTAATAACCTGATATAGGGACATAAACCATATTATCCTGAGAATAAACAACAGCATTTTTGTCTGCAAGTGTGAAGTACACAACAGGATTTATCTCCTCCCACTGAAGATCCCTGAAAATCTGGTAATCTCTGTCAACATAAACCTCAAGAGGCTCATCATCTGTTACCAGCTCTAATGTCTGCTCTTTTTTGCTTATCCAGAAGGTTTTTTTCTCAACACCAAGGTATGTTTTCACAAAGACATTCAACTTCAGTCTGTAAGGCTGTTTTTGTTTTACACTGATCTTTACATGAAAACCGTCATCTTTTAGTGAGTGATCCTCTACAGAAACATCAAGCTGGGGCATTCCTGCCCTGTTAACCCACTGCTCAAAAAACCACAGATAATCATCATCTGTAATCCGGTTAACAATATTTTTTATATCCTCCCATGATGCTTTTTTAAACCTGTAGTTAGTGTAAAGCTGTGATAAAAACTCTGTAAATTTCTCTTTACCTATAATCTCTTCAAGCATGTAAAAAACCATCATAGTTTTGCCGTAGCCTATCGCCTCTGACCTTGTATCAGTTTTTCCCCGAAAATCTTTTAAAGGATAATCAGGCTTTCCGTAAGCGAGGTATTTCAGTATCGTATTTTTTCTGTAATGTTTTTTATCCTCTGAGTAATAGTAATCAGATAAATATGTGGTTAAACCCTCAGCCCAGTTTCCTTTCTGGTCGTCCACATACACTGAACAGCCGAACCACTGGTGGAGGATCTCGTGGGGAAGGGAACTGTTTATAACAAACGGAAATCTTATTATCCTCTGTCCTATAAGGGTAAATGTGGGCATTGAGTAGCCTGTTGGAAAGAAGTTCTCAACAACGGCAAATCTCTTGTAAGGGAACTTTCCTATTCTTTTTTCATACTCCTTTATGTACTGGACTGTTTTGTCTAAAAACTTTTCTGACAGATCCTTATCCCTTTCAAAAAAGTAAGTCTGAACTTTTATCCCGTTGTACTCTTTTTCCTGAACGATCCATTTTTTTGTTCCTATAAGATGGATATGCTCAAGGGGGTAAGGAAATTCAAATGAGTAAACAGATCTGTTATCCCTGTTTTCAACCTTCCAGTTTTCTGCCTCAGAAACTAAAACAAAACCTTTATCTATTTCAACCCTGAGCCTGTAAAAGGCGAGTTTGTCAAGATATGGATACCAGTTGTTCAGCAGGCTTACAGCCTCATCAGTTATAATATCCTGTGAGTTGTAATCCTGAAATTTTGCAGAGTAGATGATGGTTAGATCTTTTTCAGGTGTTATTTTCAGGCTGTAAACACCTCTATCCACAGGGAGTTTTTTCTTCCCGTAAAGAACAGCCTGAACATCAAGTCCGTCTGTGTAAATTTTTATGTTTACCGGACTGTCTGTTTTTACTGTTGCTGCTGCCTTCAATGAGCCATTTTTTGTGTCAACAGATACATCAAGGATATAGTTTATCTGGGCGTAGGATAGACCTGTGTAAGAAAGAAAAGCCAACAGAAAAGATATAATTATTCTCATTGTTTTTTCCTTCCCTCTGATTAGTTTTATAATTATTCTAACCTTAAAAAATGAAATGGTGATGAAATGGGAATAAAAGTTGTTGCAACAAACAAAAATGCTTACCACAACTACAACATATTAGAAACTTACGAAGCCGGTATAGTCCTTGAAGGATCGGAAGTAAAGTCTATTAGAGAAGGCTCAGTTAATCTGAGGGACTCGTTTATCAGGATAGACAATGGAGAAGCTTTTATCTACAACATGTATATAGCCCCTTACAAACCTGCAGCAAAGCTCCAGCATGATCCCTACAGAAAAAGAAAGCTCCTTCTCCACAAAAGGGAAATCCTAAAACTTATGGGAAAGGTTCAGGAAAAGGGTTTGACCTTAATCCCCCTTAAACTATATTTTAAAAATGGAAAGGCAAAACTTGAGATAGCCCTCGCAAAAGGTAAAGCAAAGTATGAAAAGAGAGAGGCTATTAAAGAAAGGGATATAAAGAGGGAGCTGTCTAAAAAATACAAAGGAAGGATTAAGCTGTGAATATAAAAGAGATAAAGGAGCTTGCTAAAAGGTTTACTCCAGAGGAGATTGAGCTGTGCATTGATCAGACATTAAAAATAGGAAAACCTACCCTTGAAGGGTGCGAGGTTTCCGGAGATCTGATGGAAATTCTCAACACACTTGCAAAGGCTGAAACGGTAAGAGAGCTTATGGAACAGGGAATGACTGAGGTTGAAGCTATAAGAGAGCTTGCAAGAAGAATAAGAAAAATTCAGGGGGCTGAAAAATGAACATTAAGGAGATAAAAGAGCTTTCTGTAAAATTCACAAAGGAACAGCTTGAGCTGTGCATTCTCCAGACGGTGCAGGAAGGAAAAAATGAGTGTGAAATAGATGGGGAGGTTATGGAAGTTGTTAACACCCTTGCAAAGGCACAGACTGTAAGGGAGCTGATGGATCAGGGTATGAGCCAGATGGAAGCTATTAGAGAGCTTGCAAGGAGGATAAGGCAGGTTCAGGGTGCTGAATAAAAATTTTACAGAATATATCCCCTTATATCTGTTGGAGGTTTAAAAATGAAAAAATTAATAATAGGGATAGTAGGAGCAGGTTTGTTGCTTTCAGGTTGTACTAAACAGGCTTATGAAGGGGCTGTTGTTGGAGGAGCTGCAGGATCTGCTGTTGGAGCGATACTTGATGAGGAAAACCCGTGGAGAGGAGCTTTTATCGGGGGTGTAATAGGTGCTGTTGTTACAGGAACGATCGTAGAAATATCATCAAGAGCTGCAGAGGAATGTGTGGAATACGACAGACCTATCGTTTACAGATGTCACAAATGCAGGGAAAACATAATAATAAGGGCTGTTCCCGGAAGATGGGTTGGAAGATGCAGAATGGTAAAAATAAAGTATTTTAAAGGAAACAGACTTATAAAAGTCAGGGAAAGGAAAGTCTGCGTAAAGAAAGCCCCTCATCATAGAAGAGGTTGGTAATACAGGTGTAAATCTAAATCTTGACAACCATACAGGTGGTTGCTTTTTTTACACCTTTTATTCCGTGTATATCCCTTATAACCACCTTTCCTATCTCATTCTGGTCTTCACCCTCAAGGAAAACTATGATGTCGTATATTCCTGTAACAACATCGGCAGATTTCACATTTTCTATTTTTGAAAGCTCCTCCATTATGTACGGTATGTCTGGAGGGTTTGCTTCGATTAGAACATACGCAGTAGATTTATCTTTAATTTCAATCTCTTTCAAAAGCTGGGAAAAAGGAATAGGAGTTTCGTTAAGCTGTTCTTCCATTTTTGCTACCTCTTATTTGAGATTTTTCTTTGCTCCTTCTATCGCACCGATTATAGCACCTTCAAGAACTGCAAAGGTTTTTTTGATAATCTCCTCTGTCTCATCAAGTATTTTAACAACTGTCTCCTTCTTCATCATCTCTGTAGGCGATTTGGGAACTGTTTTAATTTTTAGCCTTTCAAGATCCTGCTTTAGCCTTTCAAGATCCTGTTTTATAACCTCAATATTGACCTCTTCTTCTATCTTTTTCTTTTCTTCTTTTTTCTTTTCAGCCATAACAATACCTCCTTTTTATAAGATATACCTTGTTAAATCTTCGCTCTGTATAACATTTTCAAGCTTTTGTTTCACAACTTTTTGATCAATTATTATATACTGCCCTTTAAGTTCTGGAGCTTCAAATGAGTAATCCTCCATAATCTTTTCAAGTATTGTATGAAGCCTTCTTGCCCCGATATTTTCCGTCTTTTCATTAACCTCCTCTGCGATCTGTGCTATCGTTTCTATAGCATCATCTGTAAACTCAAGATGAACCCCTTCAGTTTCAAGTAGTGCTTTATACTGTTTTATCAGGGCGTTTTTCGGCTGGGTAAGTATCTTCACAAAATCCTCTTTTGTTAAAGGCTGAAGTTCAACCCTTATAGGAAACCTGCCTTGAAGTTCAGGAATAAGATCAGAAGGTTTTGAAAGGTGAAAAGCACCTGCAGCTATAAAAAGTATATGATCTGTTTTTATGGGACCGTACTTTGTTGATACTGTTGTTCCCTCTACTATAGGGAGAAGATCCCTTTGAACCCCTTCCCTTGAAACATCAGGGGAAGACCCTGTTGATTTTCCTGCAACCTTATCTATCTCATCTATAAAAACTATGCCGTAGTTTTCTGCCCTATAAACAGCCTCAGAAGCAACTTCGTCCATGTCTATAAGTTTCTCTGCCTCCTGTTGTTGTATAATTTTGAGAGCTTCTTTTACGGAGACTTTTCTTTTTTTTCTTTTTGAAGGGGAAAGGCTTGAAAAAAGGTCTCTAAGCTGATTTTCTATATCTTCCATGCCGGGAGCTATCACCCCTCCTATTACAGAAACAGGTTTTTCTTCCACTTCAATCTCTATAACTTTTTCATCAAGCTGACCTTCTTTGAGCATCTGCCTGAACTTTTCCCTTGCGGGAGATTCCTCCTCATAAGGCTCAAGAGTTCCGTAGGCTCTTACCTTTCTCGGAACAAGGTAGTCCAGCACTTTCTCTTCTGCAAGCTGTTTTGCCCTCTCCTGAACTTCTTCCATTTTCTCGGCCTTTACCATTTTGAAAGATGCTTCTGCAAGCTCCCTGATTATAGATTCCACATCTCTGCCTACATACCCAACTTCTGTGAATTTTGTTGCTTCAACCTTTATGAAAGGTGCTCCTACAAGGTTTGCAAGTCTTCTTGCTATCTCCGTTTTACCTACACCTGTAGGTCCGATCATAAGTATGTTCTTAGGAATAATTTCATCTCTCAGTTCTTCAGGAAGTTGCTGTCTTCTCCATCTGTTTCTCAAAGCTATTGCAACAGCTTTTTTTGCATCTTTCTGTCCAACTATATATTTATCAAGCTCTTGAACTATCTGTTTTGGTGTTAATTCCTCTTTAATCACTGCCACCTCCTTTACACAAGAATTGTGTTTTTTCTTTTTTCTAAGCTCAGTTTTATTCTCCCATCAACAGCCCAAGCTTGATTTCCTTTAATAACCAGCGGATTAATATCCAACTCTTCAATTTCAGGAAAACTCTGCAGCAAAACAGATACATTCATTAATATATTTACAAGGGTTTTAATTTCCACAGGTTTTTTATTCCTAAAACCATTTTTTAAGAGTTTGTAGATTTTTGTTGACGAGATCATTTCTATTGCAGATATTTCTGACAGTGGAATGAAATCAAAAGAAACATCTTTATAAAATTCAACAAATGTTCCACCTGTTCCAAACATTATATACTGTCTGAATAATCTATCATAACTACTTCCAATTATAAGTTCAAAATCTCCCTCTACCTGTTTTTCCACTATAACTCCATTTATTTTTGCATCCTTTTTATATTTAAGGGCATTCTGAATAATTATTTCAAAGGCTTTTTCAACCTCAGACCTGTTCTGAATATTTAAAAACACACATCCAGCATCAGATTTATGGAGAATATCAGGGGAATTTATTTTCATAACAACTGGATAACCTATCTCGTTAGCTATCTTTATCGCATCTTCTTTCGTTTTTGCATTGAAAGTTGGATTTACGGGAATTGAGTAAACTTTTAGAACATTCTTTACATCTAACTCTGTAAGCAAAAGCTGTTTATCTCTTTTTTTATCTGAAAATAAATTTTCTACCTCTATTTTTCTATCTACATAAAGTACTATGTTGTCTCTGGACAATAGACCTGTGTGGTATTTGTATTTCCATGCCATAAACATACTGTCAACAGCCTCTTCAGGAGTTTCAAATACAGGAATATTATGCTCCTCAAGATACCTTCTGGCTTTCTGCAGTTTTTCCCCACCAAGTAAAACCGGGTAAAAAGGTTTTTTCTTATCTTTTGAAACCTCATAAAATACCTGAGCACTTTCAAAAGGTTTTGTCATAAACTGGGGAGTAAGGATACAAATTATCCCATCAACTTCAGGTGCATCAAAAAGTATTCTCAGAGCCTCTCTGTACCTTTCAGGTGGTGCATCTCCTATTATATCAACAGGATTGTTATGACTCCATACAGGTGGTAAAACCTTATTTAGTTTTTCCATTGTTTTTTCAGAAAGCTCTGCAGGTTGTGTATCCCATTTGTCAAACTGATCTGCAGCCATAACACCGGGTCCACCTGCATTTGTGATGACAACAAATCTATTTCCTTTAGGGACAGGTTCTCTGGATAAAGCGTCAGTCATATCAAACAGTTGAAGAACATTATCAACCCTGAGAGCTCCTACCCTTTTAATTAATGCCGAATACAGAAAATCTTTCCCTCCGATCGCTCCTGTATGTGAAATTGCTGCTTTCTGTCCAATTTCTGATTTCCCTGATTTTGCAATAATAATGGGTTTTTTAGGGGTTATAGTACGGGAGGCTATTGTAAATTTCTCTGCCTCTGTAAGGCTTTCCATGTATATCAAAATTGTTTCTACCTCATCTTTTTTCCCAAGGTACTCTATAAGATCCCCAAAGTCTATATCAGCCATGTTTCCTATACTTACCGCATAAGAAAAACCTATCCTTTCCTGAAGTGCCCAGTCCATTATCGCTGTAAACAGTGCACCGCTCTGGGATATAAAAGCTGTCTTCCCTTTTAAAGGTTTATCAAGTCCAAAGTTTGCATTTAGATCAATAAGGGTGTTTGCAAAACCAAGACAGTTTGGTCCTAAAAACCTTATCCCATTCTGTTTTGCCTTTTCTTTTAGGGTTTCTTCTATCTTTCTTCCCTTCTCACCTGATTCCCTCCCACCTGCAGATATGACAACGGCAGTTTTAATTCCTTTCTGTCCTAATTGGTCAAAAATCTCAGGAATATAAATGATAGGAATCGCAATTATTGCAAGGTCTACTTGATCTGGAATTTCTAAAACAGAAGGGAAAACTTTGTATCCTTCCAGTTCTTTAATCCTTTTGTTTACTGGATACACTTTTCCTTTAAATCCACCATCAATAATATTTTTGAAAATCGCATATCCTACTTTTTCCTTTTTGTCTGTTGCTCCTACGATCGCTATAGATCTGGGATTGAATAATTTGTCAAGAAGATACATTTTTACCTACCTTTTTTTTATTTTCATATGAGGCTTTTACAAAGGACACAAACAATGGATGTGGTTTAAATGGCTTGCTTTTAAACTCTGGATGAAACTGACATGCAACAAACCACTGGTGTATATCTTCTGGAAGCTCTATGATCTCTGCAAGATTTTTTGCTTTGTATACACCTGAAACTACTAATCCTTTTTCTTCTAAAAGGGGTCTGAAATCTGGATTAAACTCATATCTGTGTCTGTGTCTTTCGTATATCTCTTTCTGACCGTAAATCTCAAAGGCTTTTGTACCTTCAATAAGACTGCATTTGTAAGCTCCAAGCCTCATCGTCCCACCTTTCTTTTCTACCCCTTTCTGATCAGGCATAAGATCTATGACCGGATAAGGGGTTTCCGGATCAAACTCTGTTGAGTTTGCTTCTTTAAGTCCCACAACATTTCTTGCAAACTCAATTACAGCAACCTGCATACCCAGACATATACCAAAATAAGGAATGTTGTTCTCCCTTGCGTATTTTGCTGTAAGTATTTTTCCTTCAACACCACGCTCCCCAAACCCACCCGGAACGAGAATGCCGTCAACATTACCAAGTTTCTGGTCAATGTTTTCCTCTGTAAGCTCATCTGCATTAATCCAGTGGAGGTTCACCTTTATCTCATCAGGTATCTGGGCGTGGGTAAAAGACTCAATAATACTTTTGTAGGCATCTTTCAGTTCCACATACTTTCCTACTATCGCTATGTCCGTTTCTTTTTTCAGCTTTGTAAGGGTATTTACTATTTTATGCCAGTGTTTAAGATCAGGCTCTTTATACTCAAGATTAAGATGTCTTGATATTATCCTGTCTATCTTTTCCCTGTGGAAGTATAGAGGTATCCTGTAAATAATATCAACATCTGGTGCAGATATAACAGCGTCTTCCTCAACATTTGTAAAAAGTGCAAGTTTTCTTTTTATCGCCTTTGGAAGTGGTCTGTCAGCTCTACATATCAAAATATCAGGCTGAATACCGATAGCCCTCAGCTCTTTTACAGAATGCTGTGAAGGTTTTGTTTTCAGTTCCCCTGCTGCTTTTATATAAGGAACATAAGTAAGATGAATAAAAAGGGCGTTTTCCTTTCCAAGCTCGAGACCCATCTGTCTTATAGCCTCAAGAAACGGAAGGCTTTCAATATCCCCGACAGTTCCTCCTATTTCAACGAGGGCTATCTCAGACTTTGATGCTGCTTTTTCAACACTTTTTATTATCTCATTTGTAAAGTGAGGTATAACCTGAACTGTGGCACCAAGGTAAGCACCTCTCCTCTCCTTTTCCAAAAGAGAGTGGTAAAGCTTACCGGATGTTGTGTTGTTGTATTTTGTGAGCACCACATTTGTAAACCTTTCGTAATGTCCCAGATCAAGATCTGTTTCTGCACCGTCTTCGGTAACATAGACCTCCCCGTGCTGATAAGGGTTCATTGTTCCAGGATCAATATTCAGGTAAGGATCAAGCTTCAAAAATGTGATGCTGTATCCCATCTTTTCAAGTATTGAACCTATACTTGCTGAAGCTACGCCTTTACCGAGAGATGAAAGAACCCCACCTGTTATGAATATAAACTTCTGCAATTTCTCACCTCGTTTTTGTTTTATTATTTTAAATCTTTTTCAATTTCCACAAAAGCCGATGTTGTAAAATATTAAAAAACAACAATTATAAAGGAGAAAGATGAAAGAGGAAATTAAAAAACAGATAATCAAACAGTTGGAAAAGGAGATACCTGAGGTCTCACAGATAAAACAGAAAATAAAGTTAGATCTTCCAAAAGAGGATAAATTTGGAGACCTTTCTATTAATGTTGCTTTTCTCCTTGCAAAACCTTTAAAGAAAAAACCGATTGAGATAGCAGAGCAGATAAAAAAGATACTGGAAAGTTTCCCGTATTTTTCAAAAGTAGAGGTTGCAGGGGGAGGGTTTATAAACCTTTTCCTCTCAAAAGAGTACTACAGCGATGTTCTAAAACAGATACTCAAAGAAAAAGACAGATATGGAGCTTCCTCAGAAAAAAACAGAGGAAGGGTAAATGTTGAGTTTGTCAGTGCAAACCCAACCGGACCACTTCATCTTGGACACGGCAGAGGGGCTGTCGTAGGGAATGTTCAGTCAAACCTGTATGAGTACATAGGCTACAAAGTTGAAAGGGAGTTTTACATAAATGATGCAGGAAGACAGATAAAAAAACTGGGGGAATCTGTTTACGCAAGATTCAGACAGATAGACCAGCCGGACTACCCTTTTCCTGAAGACGGCTACCACGGGGATTACATAAAAGAGATAGCACAGCACCTTTACAAATACGAAAGGGAAAAGATACTCTCATTTGTTGATGAAAAACAGGCTGTAGATTTCTGCTCAGAATTTGCAAAAGAAATGCTCCTTGAAAAGATAAAAGAGGATCTGAAAGAGTTTGGTGTTGAGTTTGATATATGGTTCAGCGAAAAAAAACTGTACACCTCCGGAAAGGTTGAAGAAGCTATACAGTTTTTGAAGGAAAAAGGAATGATATATGAAAAAGAAGGTGCTGTATGGGTAAAAACAACCCTTTACGGCGATGACAAAGATAGGGTCATAATAAAATCTGACGGCTCATACACATATTTTGCAGGTGACATCGCATACCATTACGATAAATTCAAAAGAGGGTATGATTTTATCGTTAATGTGTGGGGAGCTGATCATCACGGATACTTTCCAAGACTGAAAGCAGCTGTAATGGCTTTTGGGGTTCAGGAAGACTGGATAAAGGTAATGTTTATCCAGCTCGTTAAACTGTTCAGAAACGGACAGGAAGTCAAAATGTCAAAAAGATCCGGCAGTTTCATAACATTAAAAGAACTGATACAGGAAGTTGGGAAAGATGCTGTCATATACTTTTTCCTTACAAAAGACAGTAATACCCACCTGAACTTTGATATAGACCTTGCCCTGAAGAAAAGCTCAGAAAACCCTGTTTATTATGTACAGTATGCCCATGCGAGAATATGCAGTGTTTTCAGGGAGGCAAAAGACCGGTTTGGATTCGATCCTGAGGAGGATTTTGAGGCAGACATTAGCCTGCTGAAAGAGGATCAAGAGAGGGTTCTTATGAAGCATCTTGCTGTGATACCTGATCTTATCAGGGAGGCAGGAGAAAAACAACAGCCCCACAAACTAACCCAGATAACCTACGATCTTGCTTCAGACTTCCATTATTACTACAACCATTTCAAGTTTTTAATTAGAGATGACGAAAGTTTAATGAGGGCAAGACTGTATTTACTCAAAGGAATAAGAGAAACCCTCAGAACTCTTTTTAAACTTATGGGAATAACGCCGGTGGAGAGGATGTAAGATGGATCAGGATCTAAAAGATACCATAAAAAAACTTGAGGAGGCAAAAAGCAAACAGGAAAAAATAGAAAGAATAATAATCCTTTTATCAGGTCTTCTTATAGTGATTATATTCTCAATAATAGGAATAAATATATACTCTGATAAAGAAGAAACAGTTTCAGAACCTGAGATAAACATTGTCGCTAAGGATAAACCTCAAAAAAAAGATGAAGAAAAAAAACAAGAAAAACAGAAAGAATTGATTACTCAGCAAGAACAACCACCAAAACAGATTTCAAAAGAAAAGAAAGAAAATATTTCCAGTACCAATAAAAACAAGGAAACACCGTTAAAAAAAGAAGAGAAAAACAAAAATACAACCCAAGCAATAAAATCACAGAAAAAAACAGTTCCATCTTTCAGATCCGGCTACTATATACAGGCAGGTGCATTTACAACAAGGAAAAAAGCCCAAAAACTGCTGGAAACACTTAAAATTCCAAATGCAAAAATAAGAAAAGAAGGACAACTTTATAAAGTTCTTATTGGTGAATTTAAAAACAGGAAGGAAGCTTACAACTTTATGAAAAAAATTGGCATAAAGGGCTTTATCAGAAAAATTTAAAGGGCGAGAGCCCCTTAATTAAGCTTTTCAGGAATATCCTCTTCTTTTGTTTCCCCTTTACCATTTTCTGACGGCTGAGAGGCTCTCTTTATTATGTCATTAAGCATATTGGAAAGAAACTCTCCTCTGTGAAGTAGGGTATGATTCTGAAACACGGTATCCCTTCCCTGTTTTGCGATAGCTTCCCTTTCCGATGGAGATTCTTCGAGGTAGTAAGCGATCTTCCCTTCTATCTCAACAGTATCTACAGGATGGTATGTAATAAGGTCTCTTCCATCAACAAGAAAAGATTTTGAGGACAGTCTTTCTTCTACCATTGTTAATGTGTTTGATCCTACAGATGCAAAAACAGAGTAAGCAAGCCCTGTGGGAATAAAAGGAGGATGGGATAAAAGGGATATTTTTGTTTTTGATAGAAAACTTATTACATCCTCATTAGCTATAATTCTCGGATAAACAACTATGTTGTCTTTAGTCTCCCCCTCAACAGGTCCTAAAATGTTCACCTCAAAATCATCTATTGAGTCTATTATATTCCACCTTCTCAGATGCATAGCATAAAGGGTTATTTCCGTTAAGTACTGCATAAATTCCTCTTCCCTTTCCTGCTGAAACTTTATCATAGCCTGTTGAAAATCTTGATTGTACTGGGATAAAAGGTAGCCGGAGGCAAATCTTACAGGTATGTCAGGATTTCTGTACAGCATTCTCCCAAGCTCAACAGCAAACCCAAAAAGAGTTTGATCAAATCTTTCTTTCCAGGAAGTTTCAATATTATCAGGATCAGCAACAGGTCCCACAAAGGCTATATCAAACTCCTTCTCCATATTAGGAGGAGGAAAATCTGAAGGATTTATTCCGGGTGCCATAAATGCAACATTTTTTCCCATCGAGCCAAGCCACTGACCATGTTCTATATCAATAGTCAGGTATAAAAGCTGGTTTGACTGTAGTGCCGATTTAAGCTTTGTAAAATGTACCATCGGATCGTCTAAAAACCATGTAACATGAATATTACCGATTATATCAGCAAGGATTTTTTGCTGCCCATCCTTCTCGGCAAAGATCAGACCATCAAGATTAAAATCAAAGGTAAAGAGAGGTTTGTACTCAATAATCTGGTTCACAACTTGCTGAATATTATCCTGTGTAGGTTCAGCTATCATAAACTCAAAACCTCTTGCTGATAGGGATTTAGATAGACCCTTGATAAGTGTATCAACGACCCCTCTTGGATCTGGAGTTTTAATAAAAACTATCCTTGGTTTCATATCTCCTCCGTTCCATTTTGATATAATGAATTGAAATTTATTTTACTATAATCATGGAGATTTTATGGTATCAGAGAACAGCAAAAGTAGACTTGTTATTTTTGGACTTGGTTTTTTCGGGGTTAAACTTCTTAAGAAACTATCAAAAAAATGGGAAATAATAGCGGTTGACATATCAGAGGAAAATATAAAAAAAGTTAGTGATAAATTCTCAGAACATGAAAATATCATATTTATTACAGGGGACGCATCAAGCATACTAACCTGGAAGAAGTTAGATCTTAAAAATATTAGATACATAGTTTCTACTATCAAAGATACTGATGTATCCCTTGAAATATGCAGAATAGCAAGGGAGGTTTTCAGTCTTGATTCATCCATTATGGTTATGTTATTTGATGAAAACAGGGAGGATGAATTTGAAAAGTACAGTATCACAATAATTAAACCTGCAGAAATAATAACTAATGCAATAGTTTCAAAGATAGAAAAAAATTACACAATAGCCACCAATATAGGTTTAGGTAAAGGAGAGATCATAGAAGTAAACATATTATCAAAGTCCCATCTTGTTGATAGAAAGTTAAAATATTTAAAGCCTTCAAAATGGAGAATTGCAGCGATTTACAGAAACGGTGAGCTTGTCATCCCATCAGGGGAGGAAAAGATAAAAGTTGGCGATAGGGTAGTTATCATAGGAGATCCGGTTGTTCTTGAAAATCTTGTTAATATTCTGCTTAAAGGAATTCCACAGTTTCCTCTCCAGTTTGGTTCTGACTTTGCCACAGTTTATCACCGTAAGTACAAAAAAAGTTTTGAGGAATCTTCTTATTTCAAAAGAAATACAAAAGCACATAAATTACTTATTTACCCTTATAAAGGGTATGATGTTAGAAAAGATTTTGAGTACATAAAGCAAACTACCGACACATTTGAGATAAAAACTTCTGTAAATAACCTGGAAGATTTTCTTAATATCAGAAACAATATTGGTGTTTATATAATACCTTATATTAGAAGACCTTTTTTTAACTGGTTCAAACTGAAAAAAATCTTCAAAACAGCCCAAAAACCATTTTTACTAAGTAGGGGAAAGTTTCCATACAAAGGTATTGTTGTTTCGCTGAATAATCCTGATCCTGCATTTACCCTTGAGGTTGGAATAGAAATTTCAAGGTTGATGAAGATACCTTTTGAATCTGTTTACGGGGTTATGCCCTCCGAACTAAGGGGAATTGAAGAGGAAGAGGCTCTTAAAGAAAGAAATAGTATCATCTCAGATTTTGAACATATATACAAAACTGGTATAAAATACTCAGTTTTAGAGGGAAATCCTGTAAAGGAAACTTTAAAATACCTGAAGGAAAAAGAGGATCATCTGCTTATAATATCTTTTAACAAAAATGAGGAGATCTCTATATTCAATCCAAGTGTTCCATTCTACATAGCAAAAGAAAGCAAACTTTCTACCTTATGTATTCCTTTAGAGGAGAGTTATGAGTAAGGAAGAATCGATCCTCCTACTTGTGGTATCAGTAGGAGCTTTTGTTATCCCATTCGTAAGTAAAAGGTTAATGCTCCCTTCAGCTGTAGGTGAAATTATATTCGGACTGTTTATAGGAATTTTTTTTAAAGAGGCTACAGAAAGCTTAACTGTTATTCACTTTCTTGGAAGCTTAGGATTTTTAATACTTATGTATCTGGCAGGTCTGGAGATAAATTTTGAAAGGATCAAAATAACCTCAAAAAAAGATCTCATTATTTATATCCTTTCTATATTCATAATTATAGCTCTATCTTTTTTTGTCGTTCTTTATACAGATCAACCTCTGATAAATATCCTTGTTTACCTTACAATAGCGATAGGTCTTTTATACCCTGTTTTAAAAGATAGCGGACTTCTACATACAGAGTTTGCCCAATCAATCCTGATAGTAGGAAGTATAGGCGAAATAATCAGTCTTATATTTATATCTGCATTTTTCATGTATTTTGAATATGGACTTTCTGAAAAAACATTTATACACCTGTTTGAGATATACCTTTTCTTTTTCACAGCTTATTTGATTTTAAAGGCGTTTCAACTCTACTCATGGTGGAATCCAAAGAAGGTTTTTAAGTTTATAAAGGCAGAAGATCCTACAGAAACAGACGTTAGAGCGAATTTTGCCAATATGTTTGTATTTGCTGCTCTGGCAAGCCTTTTAGGTCTTGAATATATTATTGGGGCATTTTTTGGCGGAATGTTATTTGCCATGATCTTTAAAAAAAGAGAAGAAATTCAGGAAAAGATTAGCAGTTTCGGTTATGGGTTTCTTATCCCTGTTTTTTTTATAGAAGTGGGTTTGAGGTTTGATATATTTGAACTTCTTAAAAAGGAAATCATTTTAGGGGCTGTTATGATCTCATTAACTATTTTAATCATAAGGGTTTTTGGTGCTATTCCCCTTTTTTTCTCTGGGTTTTCATTTAAAGAGGTTTTTGCCTTCCCATTTGCCCTTTCCATGCCTTTAACCCTTCTTGTAGCCATTTCAACATTGGGACTGGAAACAGGAGTTATAAAGGAAGATTATGCCTCTATGATTATACTTTCTGCATTAATAAGCGGTATATTTTACCCATGGTTGTTTAAATTGATTATGAGGATATAATAATAACAAAAAGGCATAAAGAATGTTTAATCTAACAACAGATGAGGCTATATTTACCGTTATTGACCTTGAAACTACAGGGTTTAATCCTGAAAGGGATTACATAATAGAGATAGCAGCAATAAAGTTTCAAGGAAATTTTGAGATAGGAAGATTTTGGAAACTTATAAAACCTGAGACTGGTTTTGTACCATCTCATATAACCAGATTGACAGGTATCACCAATGCTATGGTTATTGACCAACCTTTAATAAAAGATGTAATTCCGGACTTTTTTAACTTTATTCAAGACACAGTGATTGTTGCCCACAATGTAAAATTTGATCTGTCTTTTTTAAACTATAACACAAAAGTTTATTTAGGCAGATCAATAAAAAATCCATCAATATGCACAGATAACCTTGCAAGAAGAATTCTCCCTGACATAGACAGCAAATCTTTAGAACATATAGCTTACCACCTAAGTATCCCTTACAGACAGAGACACAGAGCTATGTCTGACGCAGAGGTAACTTTAAGAATATTTGAAAAAATGCTCAGCTTTCTTGAAGATTACAATGTAAACAAGGTTATTGATATAATAAAACTTTCAGAAGGGAAAAGGATAAACTACAGGGAAAAGAGGAAAAAATATGTTTAAGATAGGTATTATCGGTTGTGGGAATATTGGTGAGGCGATAGTTAGGGGGATTATAAACAGCGGTAAGATAAAATCAACACAGATAATAGTTTCTGATATTGATCCTGACAGAGTTGAAGCGGTTGTTGAAAAATACAATGTGGCAGGTACTTCAAGCAACACAAGGGTTATTGAGAACTCCGAGATTATTTTTCTCTCTGTAAAACCTAAAGATTTAGAAAAAACAATTTTACCTGTAAAAGATGCTTTTAATAACAAAAACATAATTATTTCTGTTCTGGCAGGAGTAAAAATATCAAAATTAAAAAACCTAATCCCTAAAGCTACAGTTGTTAGAATTATGCCTAACACACCTGTATTAGTTGGAGAAGGGGCTATCGGAGTAAGTTTTGAAAAGGATATAAATTCTTCAAAAAAGGAAGAACTTATAGATATATTAAGATCTATGGGCGTCGTTGTTGAGGTTGACGAAAATCTTATGGATGCTGTTACTGGTCTTTCTGGCAGTGGACCGGCTTATGTCTTTATGTTTATAGAGGGTTTAATTCAAGGGGGTATAAAAGAGGGGCTTTCCTACAAACAGGCGAAGGAACTTGCTGTGCAGACTGTTTTAGGTTCGGCTAAACTTATAAAAGAAATGGGAGATCATCCATCTGTTTTGAGAGACAAGGTAAGCTCACCGGCAGGAACAACCATATACGCTATCCATAAGTTAGAGGAAAAGGGTCTAAAAGATGCTGTTATCTCTGCCGTATCAGAGGCTACTAAGAGAAGTAGAGATCTGTTTAAATAAGCCTTGATGATATGTAGTTAGAAACCAAAACACCTTCTTGGGTTAATACAAGCCTGCCTTTTTCTAACTTTGCAAAACCTTCATCAATAATCTGGTTTACAAAATCCATTTTATCTTTTACAAGATCAAGCTCAATACCTTTTTTCAATCTTATTCCCAAAAAAATCCTTTCCTTCCTTTCTTCTTCAGGAGTTATCAGATCGTAAAACTCAACAGGTTTCTTCCCCTTATCTATCATATTATTGTAAAGCACAAGATTTTTTGTATTACCAAATCTGATACCTTCTATGTATGACCATGCAGAAACGCCAAGTCCCAGAAATTCTTCACCTTCCCAGTAAAGAAGGTTATGTCTGCATTCATATCCTTCTTTAGCCCAGTTTGATATTTCGTATCTGCGAAAACCTTTTTCTTCTAAATATTCATCTATTATCTTAAACATTTTAAGGAGCTGATCACCATCTGGCATAAAGTATTCACCCTTTTTTACTTTAACCCCTAAAGGTGTATTTTTATACGCTGTTAACATATACGCAGATATATGATTTACAGGAAGTGATGTGAATACTTCCAAATCCTCTTCAAGATCCTTTAAACTTTGCCCTGATATTCCGTAAATCATATCAAGATTTATGTTTTTAATTCCCGCTTTTAATGCTGAATCAATGGTTCTAAAAATATCTTCAGGGGAATGTCCTCTTCCAAGCGATCTAAGATTTTTAGCTAAAAAACTTTGTGCTCCTATACTAACTCTGTTTATACCTGACTCTTTCAATACTTTAAAATCTTTGAAACTGTAATTTTCCGGATTTACCTCCACACTAATTTCAGGCACTTTTTTTAAGTTAATTTTTTTATGGATGCTTTCTATCAAAAAAGATACCAAATCTGGACTGAGAAGAGAAGGTGTTCCTCCCCCAAGATATACACTCCCTATATCATAATCCTTATCCAGATACAGATCTAACTCTTTTAGAATATTTTTTATGTATGTTTTGTGAATACTGACATCCTTTTCTTCTATTGATACAAAATCACAGTAAGGACATTTAAGACTACAAAATGGAACATGAATATAAATCCCTTTTACCATACCCCATAAAATAACATTTTTTTTAAAAAAATCAAACAATGTTATATTGCAATTTAACACCTGTTAGCATATACTATAAGAACTTTAATCTTTACTAAATAACAAGGAGGTTTAGTCAAATGAAAGTTAAAGTTTCTGTAGATCAGGATCTCTGCACAGCATGTGCTCTCTGCTACGATGAGCTTCCAGAGGTTTACGAGGACGCTGGAGACGGGATCGCAAAGGTTAAGGATGATATTGGAGGGGACGGTGCTATTATAGAAGGTGAACTTGCTGAAAGAGCTCTTGAGATAACAGAAGAGTGTCCTTCAGGTGCTCTCATTACTGAAGTTGTAGAAGAGTAGTAAAATATTCAATACAGGGGGTTATCCCCCCCCTTTTTTATATACTTTTTTTCAATTTTTTCTTCTCCATTTTTTCTATCTTCTCATGTAGTTCAAGAAGGTCGTTTTTGGGTTTCTCAATGTCCTTGAAATGTCCTCTAAAAAACAGTGCCGCTATTACAGCTATCCAGCCTAAAATCATAAAAAGTCTTGCAAAAAATACAATAAGATACCCTCTGAAATCTGTTTCATTCTGGGCAAACTCTGAGTTAAAAAATTCAATACTCCTTTCAATCATGAAAAATCCTACAGACAGGATCATAAGACTAAAAAATAAAACTGTAGCCAACTTTGGAGTTAGTTTGATTTTCAATTTAGATACCTCCTGTTAGAATACCCACAGGAAATATATTCATAAACAGAGGATTTTCAAAGGATATTTTGAGAAACCTTTCTGATCCCTTCCAACCCACCTAAAGGTATGGAGATATGCCTTTGTGAAGGAACATCGTAATCCCGGGGGTTTATTCTTATCAATGTTCCGCAAAACTGATCGGCAACCCTTTCAGACAGTATTCTGACAGTGGGAACAGCTTTACCGGCTCCTATCTCAATGACTGCCAGTCTGTATCCCATGTCGTCTATCCTTTCAAGCCACCTTTCAAACAAAAATTCCTGACCTGCTGTTCTGTGGGACACCCAGTTCCAGTCTCCAAACATAAGGATATTAGGTCTTGCTATCTCCCCACAATGTCTGCATCTTGGAAGGGGCTCTTCAGCCTCAAATCTTTCCATATCAATATTTATATTAACCCCTTCAGCCGACCATATATCGTCCATACATGGAACACTGCACTGAAGGTGATGTATAGAACCGTGTATCTCAACTATTTTTTTCTGATCGTATCCTGCCTTCTGAAACTGACCGTCAACATTTGATGTAAAAACAAAATATCCACCTTTTTTACTTTCCCCAAGTTTTTTCAGCAGGTAAAAACCTTCGTGGGGCTGTGTTTTCCTGTAAAGGTGCAGTCTGTGGCCGTAAAAAGCCCAGGCAAGTTTTGGATTTTCTCTGAACCATCTTGGATTTGCAAGTTCCTCAAACCTCAGTCCCAATTTCCTTGCAACAGGATAGGCTCTCCAGAAACCTTCTTTTCCTCTAAAATCAGGAAGTCCAGAGTCAACACCCATACCTGCCCCTGCAGTAATCAGCAGGGCATCTGCCTCTTTTAAAACCTGTCTTGCTTTTTCAATGTTTTCTGCAATATCCATACTAAGTATTATAAAACAGCAGGAAAAAGAATTTCTATCAGGCTAATCTTTGGACTGTAGAACCTACACGGTTTTATAGACATTCTCTACAAAATCGCTAATTTTGTTTTAAAGGGAAGTTCTATATTTTTCCTTTCACTCCAATCAAAAATTTCTAAACCAATAATATTATTGTTTTCATCATAGTCAATAACTATACCTTGCTCTACTAAATGTTCACTTTCTACAGGTTTTTTATCAGACAGCTTTATAGTAAGTATGTCTGTCTCTTTATCATATTTCACTTGCATAACCCTCTCCTTCTTAAAGTTCTGTCCCAAAAAATTGTTATTACTTTTAATTTATTAAATTCTTTTTCTACAACAACTTTTAGACATCTTCCTTGTATCTTTTTTACCCGTCCCTCTCTATATGGTTTTCTATCCTCCACAATGAAATCAGGATTTTTAATAGTATCTTCAATAATCTCTAAAGTTAGCTCAACTGGTGATAACTTTACTCTTTCTTTGAATTGTTCCCAGAAATGTTGTGAGTATTCTATCTCCATAATAAAATCTCTTTTGCTATTCTTCGGATAATACTGTTAACATATCCAGAAACTTTTATCATTTGAAATCAGAAAAACCAGAGTCAACACCCATACCTGCCCCTGCAGTGATCAGCAGGGCATCTGCCTCTTTTAAAACCTGTCTTGCTTTTTCAATGTTTTCTGCAATATCCATAACAGATATTATAATCTAATATTTGCTGTTATAATATAACTCAAGCTGATTTTTAGATTAGAGGATAAGTTCATGAAAATTATAGACTTTCTTGTTATTATCTTTGTTCTATTGGGAATAATAGGCTATTTATTATCTATAATTTTGCTTCTTTTAGATAGAAAAAATACAGCCAAAAAAATTGCAGTAATCTCGTCTGCCCTCGTACTACCTTTAATCACAACTATAGTAGGTTATGTAATTTCAATTACAAAATTACTTAAAAAAGATAAAAC